>JAZFZN010000158.1:0-10614 GCA_036475515.1 Gammaproteobacteria bacterium | reverse complement strand
GCCACGACCTACCGTGTCGGCACCACGGCGCAGATCATCGATTGGGGGCAGGGTGCGGATGGCTTGTTGCACATCGTCGCGTCCGGTGTACGGCGCTTCCAGCTCACATCGGTTGGTACACGCGATGACGGTTTGTATACGGGCAGTATCGAAAGCTGGCTCAGCGAAGACACGGTACCGGTACCGGAAGAACGTGCCGGCGCGGTGGCGTTGCTGAAACGACTCATCGCGTCGACGCATCGCGAAACCGGTGAACTACGTTATGACGATGCGAGCTGGGTAGGGTTTCGCCTTGCAGAACTGCTGCCGCTGAAGATCAGTGAACGTCAGTACTGTCTCGAACTGACCGACGCGCTCGAACGCATCGAAGCAGTGCAACCCACAGTCAACAAGCTCGGTGGCTGATCACAGTGTCTGCATGACTTCGCGGGCGGCGTCGATGGTCGTCTGAATGTCTTCATCGCTGTGTGCTGCAGAGACGAAGCCGGCTTCGAACGATGACGGTGCGAGATAGATACCGCGTTCGAGCATGCCGTGGAAGAACCAGCGGAAGCGATCGGCATCGCAGGCCACGACCTGCTCGTAACTGCGTACCGGTTGGGTGTCGGTAAAAAAGAGCCCGAACATCCCGCCGGCCGAGTCGGCGTCAAAAGCGACCCCGGCTTCCGATGCGGCTGCCTTGAGACCCTCGACCAGTTGGCCGGTCATCGATTCGAGATCGTAGAAAAAGTCCGGATCCGCAAAGATCCCGTCGAGTGTGGCGAGACCGGCCGCCATCGCGACCGGGTTTCCGGACAATGTGCCGGCCTGGTAAACGGGTCCGTCGGGAGCGATCTGGGCCATGATGTCGGCACGGCCACCGAATGCTCCGACCGGCATGCCGCCACCGATGATTTTGCCGAGCGTCGTCAGATCAGCAGTGACACCAAAGCGCACCTGAGCACCACCCGGACCGACGCGAAAACCGGTCATCACTTCGTCGAAGATCAGTACGCTGTCGTATTCGGTACACAGACGACGCAAAGTTTCGAGAAACCCTTCTGCTGGTGGCACGAAGTTCATATTTCCGGCGATGGGCTCGACGATGACGCCGGCGATGTCCTTGCCGTGTTCCGCGAATGTTTTTTCGAGTTGTTTTGTGTTGTTGAACTGAAGGGTCAACGTGTGTCTTGCGAAGTCTTCAGGAACCCCCGGCGATGTCGGTGTTCCAAACGTCAATGCACCGGAACCGGCCTTGACGAGCAAACCATCCGAATGGCCGTGGTAGCAGCCTTCGAACTTGACTATGTCATCGCGGCCGGTGAAACCACGCGCGAGCCGGACCGCGGACATCGTCGCTTCCGTGCCTGAACTCACGACCCGCACTTTGTGGAGCGAAGGCACGAGCTCGCAGAGTCGCTGTGCCATCTTTGTTTCAAGTTCGGTCGGGGCGCCAAAGCTGAGCCCTTTTGCGGCGGTCTCCTGTACGGCTTTGACGACGTTCGAATCAGCATGCCCGAGGATCATCGGACCCCAGGACCCGACATAATCGATGTAACGCCGTCCGTCAGGATCGAACAGGTAGGCGCCTTCGGCGCGTTCGATGAATACCGGTTCACCACCGACTGCGGCGAACGCACGTACCGGTGAGTTGACGCCGCCGGGAATGTAACGACGTGCGTCGTCGAAACGTTTTGTCACGGTCTTTCCTTCACAGTCCCGGATTCTATCCTTCAGTCCGGACCGTCATAAACAATCCTGCGAACCTTTCGGCGGCGCGGCGCGGGTCGTCGGTTTCGAAAACGGCGCTGACTGCCGCAATGAGATCCGCACCGGCAGCGATCAACGCACCGGCATTGTCGGTCGTGATCCCGCCGATCGCGACGATCGGTATGTCGATTTCTTCTTTCGCTGCTTTCAACAGGTCGATCGATACGCGTACGGCCTCGGGTTTGGTCGGTGATGCAAAGAAACTTCCGAACGCGACATAGTTGGCTCCGCCGGATACAGCATCGCGTGCGCGTTGCAGGGAGTCGTAACAGGAAACACCGATGATTCGTTCGGGGCCGAGTTGTGTGCGTGCTTCCGACAATGCCATGTCGTCACGACCGAGGTGCACGCCAGCACCGGTCTGTTCGGCCAGCGCGACGTCGTCGTTGATGATCAGCGGGACCTCGGCGGTATCGCATAGCGTTTTCAAAACACGTGCTTCATCGGCGCGTCTTTCCTCATCGTCGCTTTTGTCCCGGTATTGCACAGCCGCCGCACCGCCGACTAGAACGTCAGCGACCAAGCGCGACAGATCAGAGACCGGATCCGCTGGTGTGATCGCGTACAGACCGGAGCGTAGTATCCGGTTCAATCGCAAGCTCCACGTGACGGGATTGCCCGTCCATGACCCGGGACGAATGCCTGGCCCAGCGTCCGGTGTGTGTATTGCTGTGCTTCCGCGACGGCGTCCTCCACGTTCGAACCGCGGGCGAGCAAAGCTGCGATCGCCGACGCTAGGGTGCAACCGGAACCATGAAAACGACCCTTGAGGCGTGGCCAGACCCATTCGCGGGCCACACCCTCGCGTGCGACGAGGATGTTCCGTACGTCGGCTGTGTTTTCGTCGCCACCTTTGACGAGCACATAGTCGGCGCCATTTCCGACAAGCCTCGTCGCATTCGCGATCGGGTCGTCGCTTTCCGGGACCAGAGCGCGGATCTCGTGGGCATTCGGTGTCAGTACGGTAGCGCGCGGAACGAGTTCTTCTTTCAGAACATCGAGCAGATCATCCCGGGCCAGCCTGCCACCGCCCGCCGCAACCAGGACTGGATCAACAACGACCGGTACGCCGTCGAGGTGATCGAGGGCTTCCGAAACGCAACGCGCGATCCCGGCGGTCGCCAGCAAACCGATCTTGACTGCCGCAATGTCGAGATCTTTGACCAGCACATCGATCTGGTCGCGGACCAGTGCCGTGGTCACAGGCTCGATCGCATGGACATCGGCCGTATCCTGGACCGTCAATGCAGTAATGACGGTGGCCGGATGCGCGCCGTTCGCAGTGACGGCCTGGATGTCGGCCGTGATGCCGGCCCCACCGGACGGGTCGTGTCCGGCAATCACGAGAACGACGGGTGGGGTGTGACTCATGATTCAAGTGTATCTTGATCGACCGCCGGACACTGGACGTTTACAATCGCCGCCCATGAAAGCGTACATGTGTGTGATCTGCGGTCACGTCTACGAGGAAGCGACAGGTGACCCGGAAACCGGGATTGCACCCGGAACGAAATGGGAGGATGTGCCACTGTCGTGGCGTTGTCCTGACTGCGGTGCCGGCAAAGAAGACTTCGAGATGATCGAAATCTGAGCGGCGGTGGCACCGTGGTGCCGGTGGGGTCTGACCCCGCTCCGACCCCACTACGAGCAGGAACCGAGCAGTACCAAGGCTGGGTCTGACCCCGCTCCGACCCCGGGCAGTACAAATCTCGGGGAAGTCCTATACTTTCACTGAGTGGAGTTTGAGGCAAAGGAGTTGCCCGATGGCACGCTCACAGCGAGCGGACTTTGCGAATTTCCCGCAGCACGTTGTCCAGCGCGGCGTAGACCGTCAGGCTACGTTTTTTTGCGACGCGGATTATCGTGTTTACCTTTCGTATCTTCGTGAAGCTTCCCGCAAGCATGACTGTTCGATTCATGCTTACGTCCTCATGACGAACCATGTTCACTTGCTAATGACAACTTCAACTGACGGAGGCGTAGGGCGTCTGATGCAATGGTTGGGTGGCTGCTACGTTCGATACATAAATGCGAGCCGCAACCGTACCGGCGGATTATGGGAGGGACGCTATCGATCCAGCTTGGTCGACACGCAGCAGTATCTTCTTGCATGTTACCGATACGTTGAGCTAAATCCGGTGCGGCTCAAATGGTCGAGCATCCGGAAGACTATCCGTGGTCGAGCTATCGCCGCAATGCACTGGGAAAGCCAGATCGGCTGATCGTTCCTCACGCTGAGTACACCGCACTCGGCCGTTCGGCTGAACAGCGACGATGCGCATATCTGGAGTTGTTCGAGACAGAGTTCGACGAACAAACTCTTTCTGAGATCAGGTTTTCGGTCAACAGAAACCGTCCGGTCGGCACTGATGGCTTCGAAGAAAAGGTTCAGATGTTGCTCTGGCCCTACTCTGACCCTGCCCTGACCCGGGTCGGAGCTGACTCCGACCCCAACTGGGGCAGCGGTTAGTGCTGTCTGACCGTGTGGCCGCGGTCCTCGAGCATTGCGATGACGCTGTCGTCGCCGACCAGGTGCAGGGCGCCGACGACGACCAGAACGTCGGCGTTGCCGTCGAGCAAGGGTTCGATCACGTCGGTCCAGCGAAGGTTCCGGTCAACGATGATTTCCTGATAGACGTCTGGAAATTGCTGAAAACTCTCGAGCAGCATGGTCTCGAGTTGTTCTGAATCGCCGCTCTTCCAACCGGCGACCATGTCGTCGACCAGATCGGCCAGCTCAACAGCCTCATCGAGCGAAACCAGAAGCAGTTCGCGTTGTTGATCCATAGGAAGGTCGTCAAAGATCGATAGCTGGAAACGTGCGGTTTCCAGTCCTTCGATCTCCTTCCCGTCTTCGGCGGCACGCGTTGCGAAATGCAGGTCCACGCCGTTGGCCGGGTCGAATCCAAGACGCATCATCTGCAGGTTGACCACGGTCAAAGCGGCATACCATGGTTCGATCTCGTTGAGTCGGTTCAGATCGAGTCCCAGCAACAGTGCTTTCTGTTTCGCCAGCTCGAAGGCCTCGTCACCCATCATTTGTTTGAGGCTGGTGTCGGCGCGACCCATTTCGTTGATCAGCTTTGCCATCTCGATCTCGTCAAGGTCATCGAGGTCGAGTTCCATCAGCAGTGATTCAGCGTCGTCGTAGGCGGCATAGATGACATCGGCCAACGGATAATCATCGGGGCGCAACAGGTGAATGGAACCGAGCAGATACACAGTCGCGTTGTCGCCGTCGACCTGCCAGAGGGGATGGCGCATGGTTTCGTCGGCGTGTGCAGCAAACGCCAACAACGCAACAGCTGCAAATGGAAAAAAACGTCTCATGAACACGTCACACGTACGACCCCTGTATCGATCCCGCCATCGGCGCTCAATTCGAGCCACCGGTATCCCGGGTCGGCCGTGTCGAGAGTGAAATCCCTGGTGTTCGGCATAAACTGAGCACAGGTCGACGGTGACGACATAAAGCGCACGCCATCGACCGTTTTGTCGAACTCCTGATGCACGTGACCCCACAAGACTCCACGAACCGACTCGAACGGTTTGATCACATCGAGGAATGCTTCGGAGTTTTCAAGACCGATTGCATCCAGCCAGCGGCTGCCGATCGGTATCGGCTGATGGTGCACGCAGATGAGTGCAAATCGCTCGTCCATCGTGTTCAGTGTGTTCTCGAGGATTGAAAGTTCTGTTTCGTCCAGTCGTCCGCCTACCATGCCCGGCACGCTCGTATCGAGCAGCACGATGCGCCAGTCCGCCAGACGAAAACCGCCGCAGTATTGAAAGGGCGGGTCGCCGAGCAACTCGCGCATGCGCGTTTTGTCGTCATGATTGCCGGGCAGACAGCCGACTGGCGAATCGGAGTCGGCGAATACCTGCCGCAGTCGCTGGTAGGCTCGCTCACTTTTGTCCTGCGCCAGGTCGCCGGTCAGCAATGTCAGATGTGGTGACCGACTGCGCACGCGGGCGTGCTTCACGACGGCTTGGAGTGAAGCGAAGGTGTTGACCTCCTTCAGTTCGCCGTTCGCGTCGGCAAACAAGTGCGGGTCGGTGAACTGTAGGATCCGGACTGCTTGTTTCTGATCCACCGTTTCGGTTGTGCTCGGGTACAATCTCCGCTCGCATCATAGCCCACAACAGAGCCTTTCCATGAGTAACCGCACGCTGGGTCTCGACGACCGTCTGTATGACTACATGCTCGACCATTCGCTGAGAGAACCGGATTTGTTCCGCCGCCTGCGCGAAGAAACCGCCAAAGACTCGATGTCGGTGATGCAGATCGCACCGGAACAGGGGCAGTTCATGGCGTTGATCGTGAAGGCGATCGGTGCGCGGCGTTGCATCGAAGTCGGTGTCTATACCGGCTATAGCGCGCTTTCTGTAGCTGCTGCGTTGCCGGCCGACGGCCGGATCGTTGCCTGCGATATCAGCGAAGAGTGGACTAACGTGGGCAAACGCTATTGGGAAGAAGCCGGGGTTGTCGACAAGATCGACCTGAGGCTCGCACCGGCCGTCGACACGCTGGATCAACTCATCAACGATGGGCAGAGCGGCAGCTTTGACTTTGCATTCATCGATGCAGACAAGGTCAACTACATCAACTACTACGAACGTTGTCTGGAACTGTTGCGGACCGGCGGTCTGATCGTCGTCGACAACGTGTTCTGGTCCGGCGATGTCGCCGATCCAGGAATCGATGAAACTGAAGACCTCGCGGCAATCCGTGCCTTCAACGACCACGTGACCAACGACGAACGCTGTGATCTGTCGATGATTCCCGTCGCCGATGGCCTGACCTTGGCCCGAAAAAGATAAAAACAAAAATTGGTAAAAATCAAAAATTGGGGTCAGAGAGTATTTTTTAAGTGCTTGATTCCCCTGACGTTGCACCAACACAAAGAAGGCCTTAGAAATTACTCTCTGACCCCAATTAAAGCTGGGCGCCGAGCGCGTAGCTATAGACGAGTACGGCCGGTAGTTCGAGCAGCATCTGTGCTGCGTCGGTGATCAAGCCTCGTCTTTCGCGCGACATCGCGCGGTCGCGCAGATAGCGCGCGATCAGTTCACCGGCGACTGCGAATGCCATCGATGTGGCCAGCACCGACCAGCCCATCCAGTAACGCGGATCCTCGACACCAAGCGCCGGTGCAGTCCACGAAAACAACACGCAGACCGCGACGATGCCCTGCAACGCAAAAATGACTCCTGCAAACCGGTTGATACCCGGCACGAATGGCAGGACCAGGGTGACCAGCAGGGTCGTGTTCAGGATCGCATCGAAGCGATGACCGTCCGCACGCAGCAGTTCGGAGACACCGGGCGCTTCGGCGACACCAAACAAGTCCGGATGGGCTGCAAATATGAACACCAGCAGTGTGGCGATCCGCAGCAACGGGATGTAGACGTGTTCGGCAACCCATTCGCTGGGGCCGATGCCGTGGGCGTGGTGCAGCAATCGCTCTTCCAGATACAGAACGACGAAAGCGGCCGCCAGATACAACCCGATCGCTACCAGCATTGATTCGATCCCTCTGTCAACCAATGGCGCCGCCGCGCGTTAACACAGACGTTGAGGCAAGGCTGCGCCTGAAACCGATTATGTCATCGACCGCACCAATCCCCGCCGATGTGCTGGAGATCCGCCACCTGGCCGCACGCAGCGGTCTAGGTCCGCGGCCGGAAGAGATCGAGGTGCTCGCGAAGGGTAGCTACGAGAAGGCCGTCAAGACGCTGCTGAAGTCCACCAAGACCAGGGCCGATGTCAGCCCGCCCGGCTGGATCGACGAACCGGTCGCACCGCCCCGACAGATGCGCCAGATGAGTCAGGCCACGCGTCAGCAGTTGATGAGAAAAAGGCGTCAGCACGGCATGGAATTGAAAGCCTGGTGGTACCAGGAAATGCTGACCACCGATTCGCCGCTGACCGAACGCATGACCTTGTTCTGGCACAACCATTTCACATCGGACATGCGCAAAGTACGCATGCCGCAGCTGTTGTACCGGCAGAACGTCTTGCTACGCGAACAAGCGTTCGGAAACTTCGGTGATCTGTTGCACGCGATATTGAAAGACCCGGCGATGCTCGTCTACCTCGACAACGTGACAAACTTTGCCGGCAACCCGAACGAAAACCTCGCGCGTGAACTGATGGAGTTGTTCACGCTCGGTGAGGGCAACTACAACGAGCACGACGTCAAAGCGGCGGCACGGGCGTTGTCCGGGCGCAGCATCGATCGTCAGACCATGGCCTACCGTTTTTATCCGCGGCGTCACGATGCCACTACAAAAAGAATTCTCGGTTCCACCGGGCGTTTCGACGGCGACGACCTCGCCGACATCCTGCTTGAACAACCACACACGGCCCGGTTCATCACCGAAAAACTCTGGCGCGAATTCATCTCACCGGTTCCGGATGATGCGGAGGTCAATCGCCTCGCCGCGGTTTTTCGCGATGAAAAATACGAGATCAAACCGCTGCTGATAGAGATGTTCACCAGTGATGCTTTCCTCGATCCGGTAAACCGCGGCACGTTGGTCAAATCCCCGGTTGAGCTGCTGGTTGGTACTTTGCGCATCGCCGGTAACCGCGAAGTCGACGGTGAGCGGTTGGCGCGCGCCGGGATGGTCCTCGGACAGGACATCTTCAATCCGCCGAACGTCAAAGGCTGGCCCGGTGGTAATGCATGGATCACTGCGAACACATTGCTCGCGCGGGAAGAGTTGCTGTCGCGTTTTACCCGTGGTCGGCCGATGCCTTCTTTGGCGACAAAGGACACCGTCGACTCATATGGCTATGCGAAAGTGCGCGCGTGGTTGTTGCCGCTCGAACCGGTCGATCCACCCGCCGAGGAAGGACCGTTGCCGGCCTATGCGGCAGCACTGATGCAGGATCCAGTGTACCAGCTGAAGTG
The DNA here is from genome assembly GCA_036475515.1 of Gammaproteobacteria bacterium. Lineage (GTDB taxonomy): Bacteria > Pseudomonadota > Gammaproteobacteria > Steroidobacterales > JAZFZN01 > JAZFZN01. Next base: position 1,948 of record JAZFZN010000158.1, on the reverse strand, counting down.
AATCCATCATGCAACGACGTGAAGTACTAAAACTGATTGCTTCGTCACCGCTGGTGTTCTACGCGCCACGTTTGTTTGCCGCTGACGCACCCGAGCGTTGGGATCGTGTGCTGGTATTGATCGAACTCGCCGGTGGCAACGACGGACTCAACACGGTCATTCCGTACGCGGATCCGAACTACAAACGTCTGCGGCCACGACTGGCGGTACCGCGGGACGAAGTACTGAAGCTCGATGAACGACTCGGGTTGAATCCAGCCCTGGAGCCGATGATGGATGCGTGGAACGCAGACGACCTCGCGATCGCACTCGGCGTCGGTTACACCGATCCGAATCGTTCGCATTTCCGTTCGATCGCGATCTGGGACACGGCGTCGGACAGCGACGAAGTGTTATCGCGCGGCTGGCTGGAACGACAGTTCGCACAGTACGGTCCGCCGAGTGGGTTTATTGCCGATGGTCTGATCATCGGCGGTAACGCCGGGCCGTTGTTTGGTTCCGAAGCGCGCGTCGTTCAAATGCGCGACCCGACGCGTTTTGTACAAACGGCCAATCGCATGCGGACGATGGACCCGGTCAATTCCGACAACCCGGCGCTGGCCCATGTTTTGAGAACGCGTGAATTGTTGACGGAGGCGGCGCGTCGTCTCGAGCCTTATCTCGACGTTCGCGATCGGGAAACGGATCGCCGGCCGGGACGCGGCGGTCGCGGTGGCAGGCTCGGTCGGGACCTCGATGTCACGGCCCGTCTGATCGAAGCAAACGCGCCGGTCGCCGCAATCAAGCTGTCACACGGTGGTTTCGACACACACGCCGGTCAGGCAGGGCGGCATCGTCAACTGCTGACACAACTCGGCGAACAGCTCGGCGCGTTTCGCAAGCGCATGATCGATTCCGGTCAATGGGATCGCGTCATGGTGATGACCTATTCGGAATTCGGACGTCGGGCCGCCGAAAACGGTTCCGGTGGTACCGACCACGGTACGGCGGCACCCCATTTCGTCATGGGCGGCAAAGTCAAAGCTGGTCTGTACGGTCAGCAACCGTCATTGACGAGCCTCGACAACAACGATCTGCGATTCACAACCGATTTCCGCGATCTCTACGTCAACGCGCTCGAATGGTGGGATGTGCCGGCGAGCGAACGTGTCATCACGGGGCGTTCACTACAAATGCTCAGCTAGCGCGTCTGCATAGACTCGGTCCAACCCCCCCCATCAGACTTGGTTCCAACCGGTTCCCGGGATGGGCCAGAACCTATGGGGCGTCGGTATGAACTGGGGCGAACCGAACGAAAGTACCTGGGGGTCCGGGTTGCGCGACCAGTACACGTTCGAAGTATTCTACCGCATCAACATCACCCAGCAGCTCGCTGTTACACCCGACCTCCAATGGATCAAAGACCCACCAAACAATCCCGCTGAAGACTCGATCTGGATACTGGGCGTACGCGCACGAATGACGTTCTGAGCATCCGTACTTGCAATATCGGTGGCAGCGCAGTTCTATGGTCACGTGTTCAGTGGGGTAAGACATGACGTCGGCAACGCTTGCCAGCAATAGCCTCTTCCGTTTGGCGTTCACAACAGCCGTAGCCGTCGTAATTTCAGGTTGTATTGTCGTACCGGAACGCAATGCCGTACCCGAATCGCTCGTCGACGAGGCGGCCGTCACGGGTTTTGAAAAAGAAGTGCGCTACTGGGGTGACGAAGCGCCGCCATACTCGACCGCATGGACCACCCTCAGCGATGAAGAAATCGAACGGCGTTTCTCCGGCATCATAGGTCGTGAGCACAATTATCTGGCCCTCTCAGGGGGCGGGTCCAACGGTGCCTTTGGTGCCGGGCTTTTGGTCGGCTGGACTGAGCACGGCGACCGGCCCGAGTTCACGATCGTCACCGGAATCAGTACCGGTGCACTGATCGCGCCGTTCGCTTTCCTGGGTTCA
>JAZFZN010000157.1:0-3785 GCA_036475515.1 Gammaproteobacteria bacterium | reverse complement strand
AAAGTCAGACGCGAATAGGGAACGTCCGCGCGTGGCTTGCTGACTTCGGTGTGAATGACTTCGATGTTCCCGATACTCCACTCGGGCAACGTGAAATCCGGCTTGATCGCCGTCTGACCAGGCAGCTCGGAGAGCACCATCTGATCGATGTTCCATGCAAAAGATCCAATCCGAATTGGCAGGATTTGTTTGTCGAAAGGAAATCGCCGGTAATCAAGTATCGCGCTGAGGGTTATCGCAAGACGGGCTTCGAGCGTGATTTTGCCGTCTGAAAAAATCGTCGTCTTCAGGCGAATCATGTTGTATGGACCGATCGCGTTCTCCGGGACCATGTTGGGACTCCACAGTCTCTCCAGAAACTTCGCGGATTCTGTTCCGAGAAGCACGCGACGGTCGGAACCTGCTTCTACGCGGTCAAAAGCCAGACGTGGATCGTTCCAGGTTGCGATCATGTCCATTTCGACATGAAATGTGTTGTTGACTTCGTTGATGTTCGCGATATCAACGACATAAATTCCGGCCTGAACTTGGACTGGTTCGCCCTCGACCGGTGGGACCACACCTCCCGAATCAATCTGGGCCGTCGCCGAAGTACCGATCAGCAGACCGGCGAACAGAACAAGCGTCTTCATTCCCTCTACCCCCGAGGTTGGTCTGGCGCCAAGTTTTAACACAGTTGCTATAGTCCGGTCTGCCATCGATTCGTAAGGAGCGGGGCCGTGGGCCTTTCACGCAGACAGATTCTAAAAAGCAGTGGGCTAGCGTTGCTCGGGGCGGGTTTTTTGAGTCGTTTTGACCGGGTCGCAGCGGCACAGGAGACTTCGGAATCGCTGACTGCCATCGTCAAAGCGCAGTCGGGGGGGCCTAGTGAGAAATTGCTGCTGGGACCAACCCCCGGCGAAGAAGGACCGCCCGCGCCGGCAACATATGACCGGCTGCCGCTGCGTTGGAACAAGCAGACCGTTGCGCGCTTCAAGGACCAGCTCACGGAGCGCGACATCGAAACGTTTCTGGTACGTCAACCGCTGAACATCATTTATCTGACCGGTTACTGGCATACGACCACCGAACGCCCGCAAGCAACCATGATGAACAAGGACGACGCGGATCCCTGGTTCTTCTATCCGGGTCTCGACCGCGACATCGTCAAGTCGTGGTGGTTCGGTTCCGGCAAGATGTACTTCGATTTCCACCACGCCGATGGCGCTTATCCGAACGAGGGCAAGGTGCAGCAGGGAAGCAAAGTCGATCTGTTCCGCTTCATGCTCGAAGGCGTCAAGGAGCACGGCGTACAGGGCAACCGCATCGGTATCGATGGGGAGCTGTACCCGTCACAGATTGCAAAGGCAAAGGAAATCCTGCCCGGCGTCGAATTTGTCGATGTCTCGGACGTTCTGATCGAGATGCGTCAGATCAAGACGCCCGAAGAACTCGCGTTGTGGCGGCGGGCGTATACCTACTTCGATCGGGCGCATGTGTTTGCACGTGATTATATTCTGACCCATGGCACCGACATCACGGACTATGAAGTCGCGGTCGCGACCGAACTTTGGATCAACGACCAGTTGTATTCCGACCTCGACCTCGCTGGCGGTGTGCCACACCACGGGGTTCGCAGCGGTGTGGGGATCGGTGTGCGCGCCGGTGCGGTGACCGGCTACCCGCATCCGAACCAGCCTTATTACAACCGGATCGATCACGGCCAGGCTTTGCAGGTCGCCGGGATTGCACGGGTCGGCGGTATGGGTCACGAAAACTATCGACCCTTCATCATTGCCGACAAGTCGGGCAAGTTCGATCCTCGTATGGTGAAGCTATGGGAAGTGAGCAAGTACACTTGTGACATGCAGATGGAATTGTCGGTCGAGGGTGTGACCTGTTCTCACGTGGCCTATCAGATCCACAAGTACCAGGTGGAGCAGGGCGTTGAGAAATACATCTATCATCGACCCGCCCACGGCGCCGGTACCGAAGGACACCAGCCGCCGTATCTAGCACTCGGCGACTACACGATGATGAAAAAGAACATGTGTTTCTCGGAAGAACCGGGTCTGTACGACTCGGAGAACGGTTACGGCTTCAACTGGAGCGACACCGTGGTCGTCGGCGAGAAGTCGGGTTATCGAATGAGCCGTGTTCCGTACAGCAAGGAGTGGTGCTGGATCAAACTCTAGGCAAAGCGGCCAGTTCTTCGGGTTTGTCTTTCCAGGGATGCTCGTCGAGACCGGGCGGGAACCCGTAATCTTCGTAGGCGGCCTCCAGAGCTTCGCCACAACTGCCTTTCTCGATCGGACCACCGGCAGCCGGACCGGTGTCGCGCCAGTCGGACCGGATCCAGCGGTGTTCCGAACCTTCGTCAGTCTCCGAATACGAGCAGGTATAGCGCGCCTGGTACACATTGTCCCGGTACTCGTAGACGGACCAGATTGACATCAGTCCCGATCGGTTGACGTAGGATACGATCGGTCTCCACTCGCCCGGCTCGCACTGGCAATAGAGCGATTCGACGAGCCGTGACGGTACGACGAGGATCGTGCGCAGTTTGTAATGTCCGTCGTCGGCTCGTTGTGCGCTGCGTTCCAGCACAAAAGTCGTGCAGTTGTCCGGCTGGCAACGCATCGACTCAACCAGCAGTTCGTCGACGCGATCGCCATTCAGGTCTTTGAGCACGGGGTTCCAGCCGTCGTAGAACTCGCCAAGACCGATCTGTTCGATGCGTTCGAGTTCGTCGACGGCCATCCTGCTGTCCTCGTCGGCGCGTTCGCGCAGAAAGTGCAGATAGCTGATCACCAGTGGTTGCGGGGTGCCTAGTCTTGCTGATCCTTCTGCGGCTTCGGGTTCGTTCTGCGGTTCCGTCGGGGCAGGGTCTTCGGTCGCCGGTTCCAGGACGGAGCTGTCGTCTTGGAGCGCAGGCGTGTCATCGGTAGGCGCAGGCGCGGTTGCATCGGTAGCCGGGGTATCGCAGGTATAACCTGCGTTGGTGAGCACCTTGATCAGTTCGTTCGCTTTGCGTTCGCAGAAACCGCGGGTGTTTTGTGCCTGTGCGATGACCTTCGCGGGCTTGCCTTCGGTCGGTTTCTCATAGACCACTTCGCATGGGACTGTGTCGTCGCTCAGGTAACGTACGGATACATAGCGTTCCACGCGTTGGTCACCGGAACGCGTGTAGCAAAGATTGCGTTGTTCGGCGCACAAAGCCCCGGTACACAACGACATCATCAGTACGGTCGACAACATTCTGTACGACATAACATTGCCCTCAGCGTTTCCGCCGCGGCGGGATCCGCAGATTATGTTGCGCGGTGTCTGAGCACCCCTGTCGGTCATCCTACTCGCCTCTCAGGTGGTTCATAAGGGGTGATTTTCCTTAATCACGACTCGGGCTGGTGTAGACGGTCGGTTGCTTATAACGGCGCTGCAAACGCGCAAATCGGGTCTTTCCCTGTCGGCCCGATCTTCAACACTCGGCCGCGAAGGCTATCAGTGAGAACGTACAAAGCACCATTCGGGCCTACTGCGACGTCGCGAATTCTCTCATTGATTTCGGGCAAGAGAACCTGCTGCTCGGTGACACGATGGTTCTCGACCTCCAAACGGCGCAGATGCCGTCCAGCCAGAGCCGCGACGAACAGATTGTTTTCCCAGTCTGGAAATGCAGCGCCTGTGTAGAAAACAATACCGCTGGGCGCAATTGCCGGTGTCCAGACTGAAATTGGCGGTTCGAAGAAACTGTTGTCCTGTGTGCGGTAGTCAATATCCGATTTTCGCTTCCCGTATGTAACTAC
>JAZFZN010000156.1:0-5148 GCA_036475515.1 Gammaproteobacteria bacterium | reverse complement strand
CTCCTTCCCCATCCCAGACCAGCCGAGCAGAATCATGCTGTCGATCCCGAGTTCGATTCTCAGATCTTCAAGATCGTCGACTTGGTGCTGCAAAGAAACCCGATCGGGATTGACGCTGTCCGATCGCCCTCGCCCACGTGCATCGTAGAAAACGACCGGTGCCTGTTGTGTCAGTGGATCCAGCGCCTCGCGGACCAGGAAACCCCCCGACACGACAACGATGCTGGCGCCGTCACCCGCGATCTCATAGTAGATGCGCGTTCCGTCACGTGCGATGAAATAGTCCGCGGATACGGCACTCGACATGAGTACCGCTGCAAAGCAGGTACACGGAAAAACCAAGCGGTCCATCGTCGACCCGTGGCGAGAGATTTCGTCTGATCAGACCGGGTTGTAGCTACGAAAGTTCAACCGCTGGCTTTGTTCGCGACCAGCGTCAGCACATCGTAAGCCGCGACCACTTCGTCGTCCTGGTTCGTGACTTCAACGTCCCAGTGCACTTCGCCGTAGTCCTCTGTCTCGCGATTGACTTTCTGCTTGGCGGTAAACGCGACGCGTATCGTGTCGCCGGGATAAACCGGCTTTGTGAAACGCAGATTCTCGAGTCCATAGTTCGCGAGTACCGGTCCCGGATCCGGATCGACGAACAGACCGGCCGCGGCTGAGACGACGAAGTAGCCGTGTGCGACTCGGCCTTCCTCGAAAAACGGATTCGCCTTTGCAGCTTCTTCGTCCATGTGAGCATAGAAATGGTCGCCGGAGAGATCCGCAAAGCGTTCGATGTCTTCCAGGGTCACTTCACGCGGTTCCGAGATGATCGCGTCGCCGATCTCGACATCTTCGAAGTACTTGCGGAACGGATGAGGTCCGTCTGTGTTGCATTTTGCACCTTTGATCCAGCGACTGCAGACATGACTCAACGTCGTTGGCGATCCTTGCAACGCAGTGCGTTGCATGTAGTGCAGCACGCCGCGGATTCCGCCCATTTCTTCGCCGCCGCCGGCCCGACCCGGTCCACCGTGGACCAGGTGCGGCAATGGCGAACCATGGCCGGTGGATTCTTTTGCACACTCGCGGTTCAGAATCAGGATGCGACCGTGGTGTGCGGCGGTGCCCAACACCAGTGTGCGTGCGACTTCATCGTCGTAGGTGGCGATCGAGCCGACCAGACTGCCCTGTCCACGATTCGCAAGTTCGATTGCTTCTTCCAGGTTTTCGTACGGCATGACGGTACTGACCGGTCCGAAAGCTTCGATATCGTGCACATCCGTGTACTTGATCGGATCGGGACAATGCAGCAGTACGGGACTAAAGAACGCACCACGAATGTAGTCGGCGTCCATGACCTCGAGTTCTTCGCCGGCGTCGTACACGATCTCGCTCGATTCAGCGATTTCGGCAACACGTCCACGCACCTCCTCGCGTTGCCCAAGGCTTGCGAGCGGTCCCATGCGCACGCTCTCGTTCGCCGGATCGCCGACGACGACTTTTGCGAGTCGCGCCTTCAGCGCGTCGATGACCGGTTCCGCCAAGTTCTTCGGTACGATCGTGCGCCGGATCGCCGTGCACTTCTGACCGGTTTTGACAGTCATCTCGCGCGCGACTTCTTTGATGAACAGATCGAACTCATCGGTGCCCGGTTCGGCATCGGGTCCGAGAATCGAACAGTTCACGGAATCCGCTTCCATCGTAAAGCGCACGGAGTTGTTAACCACGTTTGTATGTTGAGACAACATCCTCCCCGTCGAAGCAGAACCCGTGAACGCCACGGCGTCCTGACATGTCAGATGATCGAACAGGTCACCGGTGCTGCCACAGATCAGCTGCAACGCGCCTTCCGGCACGATTCCGGACTCGATCATGCGGTGAACCATCAGCTCGGTCAGGAAAGAAGTCGAAGTAGCCGGTTTGACGATCGCCGGGACGCCCGCAAGCAGTGTCGGTCCGAGTTTTTCGAGCATGCCCCAGCACGGGAAGTTGAATGCGTTGATGTGGACACCGACACCTTCGAGCGGCACGCAGATGTGCTGGCCGACGAACGTGCCTTCACGCGACAGCGCTTCCGGTGCGCCTTCGACCAGAAAGGTATCGTTCGGAAGCTCGCGTCGTCCCTTGCCGGAATACACGAACAGCGTCGAGATACCACCCTCGATGTCGATCCACGAGTCCGTCCTCGTTGCACCGGTTGCCGAGGACAACACATAGAACTCAGCTTTGCGTTCCATCAGATAGATCGCCAGCGCTTTCAGCATCAATGCGCGCTGATGGAAAGTCATGCTGCGCAACGCCGGACCACCGACCCGACGACCGTATTCGAGCATTGCTTCGAAGTTTAGCCCTTCACTGGTACTCTCCGCGACGGTCTCGCCGTTCACGGCGTTTAGCAACGGAACCGGGGTTCTTTTCCCCTCGAACCAGTGGCTCTCGGCATAACTCTGCAATCTCATGGATCAACTCCGGATGCGCCGTCAGCGAAAACGGCAAGGATAACACCGACCCCTTTTCCGGGCTGCTATGATTGCCGTCGTCCGTCTGTTGGGTAGTTATTGGGGTGGCAAATTTCCGCGTTGCTGGGTTCTACCAGGAACTGAAGCGCCGCAAGGTGATTCGAGTGGCGATCGTCTATGCGGTCGTCGCATGGCTTCTCATCGAAGCCACCTCCGTCGTTTTCCCTGAACTCCTGCTCCCCGATTGGAGCGTCCGACTCGTCGTCGTACTCACGATCATCGGGTTTCCGATCGCACTGGTGCTGGCCTGGGCAGTAGAGGTGACGCCGGACGGTATCAAGGTTGAAACCGGACACCCCGAAAGATCAGCCGACCAGGTGCCGGCAAAATCCCCTGGCAGAGACACGCACGACACCCGTCCATCCATCGCCGTGTTGCCTCTACTAAACCTCAGTGGCGATCCTGAAAACGAATATTTCAGTGACGGAATGGCTGAGGAAGTACTCAATCTCTTGTGCAAACTTCCACAACTCAGGGTCGCGTCGAGAACGTCGTCTTTTTCTTTCAGGGGAAAGGACGTCGATCTGAGCACCGTTGCCGAGAAACTCGGTGTCGATGCGATCCTCGAAGGCAGCGTACGACGTGCGGGTGTTCGCGTCCGGATTACGGCGCAACTCATCGACGCGCAGTCCGACAGACACCTCTGGTCGGAGACTTACGATCGAGAACTCAAAGACGTATTCGCTGTTCAGGACGAGATCGCGCGCAACATCGTCGATGCACTCGAAATCACACTGACCCCCAACCAGGAAAAGTCAATCCGGAAGACCGCCACAACAGAGAATATGGAGGCCTATGATTTCTACCTGCGCGGACGTCAATACTTTGACCGCGGTGCGATGGACTACGCCCGACAGATGTTTGAAAAAGCGATCGAACTGGATCCCGGGTTTGCGCAAGGCTGGGCTGGCATCGCCGATTGCCGTTCATGGGACAGCATGTGGATGGACAAAACGCCGGAGAATGTGCGGCTGGCAAACGAGGCCAGTCGCAAGGCACTGGATCTCGCACCGGACCTCGCTGAAGCGCACGCATCGCGCGGTTTTGCGTTGACATTGACCGGCGAATACGAAGCGGCCGAGGAAGAGTTCCGGACTGCCATCGATCTCGATCCACAACTCTATGAGGCCTACTACTTTTATGGTCGGGCGCTGATCGCACAGGGGAAACTCAGGGAAGCAGCCGATATGTTCGGAAAGGCCAGCGATGTGCGCCCCGAAGACATTCCGACCGCTTCATTCCGTGCCCAGGCATTGACCGGACTCGACGCGCAGGACGAAGCACAGGAAGCCGCGCGGCACGCCATCAAAGTTGCCGAACGACACCTTGCCCTGAATCCGGATGATGCTCGCGCACTGTCGCTCGGCGCCAGCACCCTCGTAAAGGTCGGCGACACCGATAGGGCGATTGAGTGGGCAGAACGTGCTCTGGCCATGGACCCGGAAGCGTCCGCAGCTTCTACGTCCTACAACGTCGCCTGCACGTTCGCCCAGGCTGGAAAGCCAGAGCGAGCACTTGATGTTCTCGATAAGCTCTCCAGGTCCGTCGAGCTATATGCTGAATGGATCGAAAACGACTCGGACCTCGATAGTCTCCGAGATCATCCACGTTTCAAAGCCATGAGCGAGCGCTGGAACAGATAGTAGGCTCTACCGCGCTACAGGTAGAAATTGGGCTTATGGCCAGTTTTCGAGTACTTCGACGAGCCTCGACAAAAAACCGTTCGCCTGGAAGGCATCGAGCGCGCGGTGGTCGAGCGACAACGTGATGTAGCACATCGGCCTGATCTGCATTGAGTCCTGTCCGTCGATTTCGGCGACGATCACCCGTTTCTGCAACTTGCCGACACCGAGTATCGCGACTTGTGGCTGGTTGATGATGATCGGCGCAGCAACGAGACTGCCACCGACGCCGTGATTCGAAATCGTAAAGGTTCCGTTCTGTACATCTGCCGGTGACAATTCGCCATCCCGGGCGGCCTCGGTCAACTCGACAAGTTTCGAAGCGATTCCAAAAAGGTTTTGTTGTTGTACACGACGCAAAACCGGAACCACCAAACCTTCATTGCCGAGCGCCGTCGCAACCCCGATGTTGATGTCTTCGAAGATCTCCAGGTGATCATCGTGATAACGCGCGTTGACCTCCGGTACGGCATGCATCGCCTCGACACAGGCACTGACAAAATATGCGGTCAAGGTCAGTTTCACGCCGCGTTGTGCATACAAGGGCTTGTGTTGACGGTAGTGCCGTAACACCGCAGACATATCGGTTTCGAACACCGTCGTCACATGCGGCGAGGTGTGCAACAGACTCTGGACCATGTGATCGGCGATGCGTTTGCGCATCTGTGTGTGTGGCACGATCTGGGCCGGAATCTCGCCGGTTTCCACGACGGCTTCGGCAGGAGTTTCTTGCGGTGTCGCTACATCGGTGACAACCGGTGGTTCAGCCGTGTCCGGTTCCCGGGGTACTGGCTCTGGCTGGACGTCCGGCTCTACTCGTTCAGGCTCAGGCGCTTGCCATTCGAAGCCCTCTGGCTCGAGCTGCGCTCGCGTTGCCGATGAGAATTCCAGCTCCAGTTCCGCTTCGGTATCCGGTTCGGTTTCGAGCACGATCTCTTCGACGGTACCGAACTCTTCGG
>JAZFZN010000155.1:0-2697 GCA_036475515.1 Gammaproteobacteria bacterium | reverse complement strand
CCATGCTTCGGGAGTGTGGTGTGCGCGACATCCGGATCAACTATCTGTGCGCCGACACTCTGCGTGTGCCGAGGGACACGCTGGCCGAGATCATCATCGCGTGGCGCGATGGTTTTTCTGAACCGATCGGCCGGCACTCACGTTTTTCGGAAGCCGAAGCACGCGAACGCATGGACGACATCATCGACACGATCAACAACCCCGACGGTTACTTCGTGTGGCTCGTGCCGGTGATCACCGCTATCAACCCGGAATAGTGGCCGGTTACTCGGGAACACCGTTGATCCGTAAACTTGGTATCAAACCAGGGATGAGGATTTGTTTCCTGAACCCGCCGGAGGAATATTCCGAGCTGCTCGGCCCGTTGCCGGAGGGCGTACGTGTGTTCAAAAGACTGCAGGGACCGATCGATTTCATCCATCTTTTCTCGGACTCGAAGAGACAGCTGCAACGCCGTGTGCCCAGCGCGCGCAAAGCGCTGGCCAAAGACGGCATGCTGTGGATCTCGTGGCCAAAGCGATCATCCGGTGTTTCTACGGATCTCGATGGCAACATCGTTCGTGGCACCGGACTGGATCATGGACTCGTCGACGTCAAAGTCTGTGCGGTCGACGAGACCTGGTCGGGACTGAAATTCATGTATCGCGTCTCAGATCGCGGCTAGAGTTACCGGGCTTCCATTCCAGCCCCGCTGTTGTCGGTTTTCTCTGCCTCAATCCAGTGATCGAGTTTTGCGGCAAGCACACCCATCGGCAACGCGCCATCGCGCAACACCTGGTTGTGGAACTCCTTGATGTCGAAGTCATCCCCAAGCGCGCTCGCAGCTTGTTCGCGCAGGCGCGTGATTTCCAGTTGCCCGATCTTGTACGCCAGCGCCTGACCGGGAATCGCAATATAGCGTTCGGCTTCGGCGATGACGTCGGATTCCGCCATCGATGAGTTCTCGAGCATGTATTCGATCACGTCCTCGCGTGTCCAGTCTTTTGAGTGCAGACCGGTGTCGACGACCAGACGCATCGCTCGCAGCATTTCGTCACTCAGACGGCCGTAGTACTGGTACGGATCGGTGAACAAACCGAGTTCCTTGCCAAGCGACTCAGCATACAACGCCCATCCCTCAGCATAGGCCGTGTAATTGCCAAAGCGCCGGAATCTTGGAAGGTACTCCAGCTCCTGCTGGATCGTGATCTGGAAATGGTGACCCGGCGAAGCTTCATGCAGCGACAACGTTTCCATCCCGTACTTCGGTTGGGCACGCAGATTGTGTGTGTTCACGTAAAACACACCCGGACGGGACCCATCAGGTGCGCCACGCTGATAAGAAGCACCAGCGGCCGATGCCGCGCGAAACGCTTCGACCTCGCGCACTTCGTAGTCGGTTTTCGGAAAGACGCCGAACATCTGTGGCAACAGCGCGTCGATTGTCGTCTTCAGTTCCATGTATCCATCGATCAGGCCCTGCGAGTTCTCGAAATAGAACTGATCGTCGGACTTCAGATACTCGAAATACTCGGCCAACGTTCCTTCGAAACCGACCTGTTGCTTGACGACTTCCATTTCGCTACGAATGCGCGCGACTTCCGCAAGGCCGATCTCGTGAATCTCGTCTGCAGAATGATTGGTCGTCGTACTGGTGCGAACGAGATAGTCGTACCATTCCTGGCCACCGGTAATCGCCGCCATACCAACCGACTCGGTGGTGGCGGGCAGGTATTCGGTTTCGATGAAATCGTGCAGTCTCTTGTAAGCCGGAACCAGCTGCTCAGTAATAGCCGCGGTCATCGCGACCGTGAGACGTTGCCTGTCCGCGTCGCTGAATGTCTCTGGCAGTGCCGCAACGGGCGCATAGAAAACAGACGTCGTCGGGTCATCGACGATGTGTGCCGACAACTGTGGCAACACTTTTCCCATGATGGCCCGTGGTCGGACGATGCCTTGCTCCATGCCTTCTCGCATATTTGCAATGGCCTGGTCGACGTAGACCGTGAAATCGCCGATACGCGAAATCCAGTTGTCGTAGTCTTCGACGGTCGCGAACGGCTGCACGCTCTGCCCCGAGCCGAGCACCGCCATGAAGTTCGGCACGCTGAAAAACTGCGAGATCGGGACTAGATGGGCCGGGTATTGTGCGCCTTCGATCGCATTTTCTCGGTTGAGTCTGAAAATCTCCCGGGTCAACAGATCCTGACCTTCCAGCAGGCCGGGATCGATCGCATTGACTGACTCGAGATAACGTTGCTCGAGTTCAAAGGATTTCTGGCGGTGTTCCGGCCCGATGCTGTTTGCCAGCCGGTCGTTGTAGCGCGGGTCACCGATGAAAGTTGCACCAAGCGGGTTGAGCTCCAGGCTTTCTTCGAAATAGTCGTCCACCAGCCGGTTCAACTCGGCGCTTGCCGTCACGCGCTCCGCCTCGGTCGTTGCTGTGTCGTCCTCTGCAGTGTCTGCCGGCCCCGGTGTTTCCGGTGCACAGGCCGAAAATACCAGTGATACAGCCAGAATCGGCATCAGTTTGTTCATCGATGACTCCGTTTTTTCAAGAATGTGAACCCTGTATTTCCTCAGCAGTGGACCCGGACTGATCGGTCTCGGTTCCCACGATGCGACTCGCACTCAGCAGGTAGAAGCGGATATTCAGAAGAACAGCAGCGACAACCAGTCCGGCCAGCAGACCGACCCACACGGCCCGCGGACCATAAC
>JAZFZN010000154.1:0-6844 GCA_036475515.1 Gammaproteobacteria bacterium | reverse complement strand
GCAAAGGACGCAATACCGGATTGCTGTTTTCGAAGTGTTGCCGGATCGGACATACCGGTCACACCTCGTCGTGGTGTGCGGCGAGGGCGGTAGCACCGCCGGACAACGAATAAACATCGAAACCGAGAGACCGCAGTCGTTTCGCAGTCTGTCTGCTGCGGACACCGTGTGCACAGACCAACAGATACTTGCCTTTGTCGTCCAGGATCGACGGATCGCTTTCCAGTTCGGCCATTGGGATACGTTGTGTCTCAACATCGAGTGGCGACGCGACGACCTCTTCTATGTTGCGGATGTCGACAGGTACATAGCCGGCTCGCATCGCGTTTTCGAGCGACTCGCATTCCACTTCGAATGTTACCGGTTCACGCCACGTGTCGAGACCGGTGACCCGTGTACAACGACCCGAACCGATGCAACCGGCCGAACGCCGCGCTTTGATTTTCTGAACGCTGTAGTCGAGCAGATTGAACAACAACAAGTGGTCACCGAGTTTCCCGGGCAGATCGAGCAGATATTTGATCGCTTCCATCGCCTGGAGGGTACCGAATACGCCCGGTACCGGACCGAGTACACCGGTCTCAGAACAACTGGCCGCGGCCCCCGGTTCTGGCCAGAGACACCGCAGACAGGCCGATTGATCTTCAGGCAGATAAATCTGCAGCTGGCCTTCGTACTGATGCACACTCGTAAACACGACTGGTGTTGCCGTCAAGACAGCCGCGTCATTGATCAAATACTTCGCTTCGAGGTCATCGGTGCAATCGAGCACCAAATCGTATTGTCGAAATGTCTCTTCGATGTTTTCGGGATTCAGTTTCTTATCGTAGGTGTGTATTTGTACGGCCGGATTCAGCGTCGCAAGCCGGCGGGCGGCGAGTTCTGTTTTCGATTTACCGATGTCTTTGAAGTCGTAAATCACCTGGCGGTGCAGGTTGCTGGCTTCCAGGCAGTCGGCATCGACGATACCGATGGTACCGATCCCGGCTGCGGTCAGATACAGCAACGCCGGACTGCCGAGGCCGCCGGCACCGATCACCAGCACACGGCTGTCCGCCAGCTTGGCCTGACCGTTTTCACCGACGTCTTTCAGGATGGTCTGCCGCGTGTAGTCCGGAACGGCCGACTCATGGCCACACCGGTCGCAGTTCACCCACTTCGATTCAGCGTCCGTGTAGAACTCTTTCTTCCAGATCGGCACACGCGCTTTGACTTCGTCGATGACATAGCGGCAGGCTGCGAATGCGGCGTCGCGGTGCGCGGCACTAACGCCGACCCAGACTGCCAGGTCACCGACCTCCAGCTTGCCAAGCCGGTGCACACAGGCGGCTGTTTCGATTTCGAAGCGTGACAATGCCTCTGCGATGACGCGTTCCCCCTCCTTCAGCGCCAGCGCTTCGAATGCTTCGTACTCCAGCTGCGATACGGTATGTCCCTCGTTGCGGTTGCGCACCCAGCCTTCGAACGCGGCGTAGCCGCCACAACCCGGCTGTGCCAGTTTGCTACGCAGGTCTTCTGCAACGATCGGCTTGTCAGAGAACCGGAACATCTATCCGCCCGCGACCGGTGGAATGAACACGATCGAATCGCCGTCCTTGAGACTCGTCGTCCAGCCACCAAATTCTTCGTTGATGGCGACTTTGACCTGCGCTGTCGTCAATGCAAACCCGTAACGTGACTGCAACTCGCTGTAGAGTTCTTCTGCGGTGGCCGCATTCGTCTCGATCTGTTCCCCGCTGCGTCCGCTGGTCTCGCGAAACAGCGCGTAATACTGAACCGTCACGCTTTTCACATCGAAACCTCGCGCAAATCGTCGGGTGTGTTGATGTTGTCCAGCGACCGAGGGTCCGGTTGCTCGATCAGCTTCGTATCCGAATCGATCAACAACCTGCGCGGACAGTTTTGCCCCCCTGCAATTGTACGTTTCAGTCTGTCTGTCAACCGTGGTTCCCAGATCGCACACAGGGGTTCCGGCAGACCGTCGCGGCTGCTGACGAAAGCCGTCGCGTCCTTCGACGGATCGCGCTGCCCGAGCAAGTGTTCAATCGTGAGGGTGTCCACAAAAGGAAGGTCGCAGGCGGCGACCAGCCACGCGACCTCCGGAAATTCGTCCCAGGCCGCCCCGATCCCGGCCGCCGGACCGTGCTCGCCTGCGCGATCCACGATCTGCGGGAAACGCGCCCGAACACTCTCGTCCTGCTGGTCCCGACGCACAGAAACAAACACACGTTCACAATAAGGCGCCAACAATTCGACCATCCACTCCAACTGTGGCTTGCCGTGGTAGTCGAGCACTGCTTTGTCCCGGCGCATGCGGCGACTCTCACCGCCGGTGAGCACGAGACCATAGACGGGCACATCGTTCTTCATTCGTTTTCGAAGTCGCTCCTGCCACCGCGTTTTTCAACGAGACGGATCTCGCTGATCACGATGTCGTGTGACAAGGCCTTGCACATGTCGTAAATGGTCAATGCGGCGATAGATGCACCGGTCAGCGCTTCCATCTCCACACCGGTCTTGTCGTGCACACTGACACGGCACTCGACGACGGCTTCGTCGTTGTCGTCGAGCTCAATATCGATCGAGCAGTCTTCGATCATGAGCGGATGACAGAACGGAATCAGTTCGTGCGTTTTCTTTGCCGCCATGACACCGGCGATGATCGCCGTCTGAAACACGGGCCCTTTTTTCGAGGTGAAGTTCGATACCCGCAATTGTTTGGCAACGTCCGATGGAAACCGCACCGAGCAACGTGCACGGGCCGTCCGGTGGGTTACGGACTTGTCACCGACATCCACCATCTTTGGCCGGTTCTTTGGATCGACGTGTGTCAGCATTCAGCCCCCGATGTAGTACATCTCTACCTTGTTCGACGTTGTGTCGCGCATCGAAGCACGTTGTTCGCTATAGCGGTCGTCTCGCCTCTGCCACCTGCCAGAGATCAAGCCCAGCAACTTTTCATCGGATGCGCCTTCGCGCAACGCTGTCTTGAGATCGGTCCCACGCGAAGCGAACAGGCAGGTAAACAATGTGCCGTCAGACGACAAACGCGCGCGCATACAGGCCCCACAGAACGGTTCCGTGACCGACGAAACGAAACCGATTTCACCCTGTCCGTCTTCGTATTCATAACGACGTGCGACTTCACCATGGTAGTTCCCTTCGACTGGACGGATTGGCCAGCGCTTGGCCACGCGTCTGACGAGCTCTTCCGAAGGGACGACGTCGGCCGAACGCCAGTGGTTGATGTTGCCGACGTCCATGTATTCGATGAAACGAACGATGACACCGGTACCACGAAAATGGGAAAGCACATCGAGTACTGAATCGTCATTGACGCCGCGTTGGACGACAGTATTGATTTTGACCGGTCGGAGACCGGCTTCCAGTGCTGCCTCGATCCCGTCGAGCACATGTTTTTTGCTGCCGCGGTTACCGTTCATCAGCGCGAACACGGTGTCGTCGAGCGAGTCGAGACTGACCGTAACCCGTGTCAACCCCGCGGCCTTCAATGCGGCCGCCTGTTGGGCAAGCAACACGCCATTCGTCGTCAACGCGACGTCTTCGACACCTTCAACGTTGCTGAGATCACCGATCAGATCCGAAAGTCCGGGCCGCAACAACGGTTCGCCACCGGTGATGCGTATCTTGTGCACACCGAGCGACACGAACAAACGCGACAGACGTACGATTTCTGCGAAAGTGAGCCGTTCGTGGCTCTCGAGGAACCGGAACTTCGGGTGGTACTTGTCCTCCGGCATGCAGTACGGGCACCGGAAGTTGCACCGGTCCATCACAGAGATCCGCAGGTCATGCAGGGGCCGATGCAGGCGGTCGCGTGGCGCTGCCTGCTTCGGCCAGCGCACGAGTTTTTCAGACTTGTTCTGCATCGTTCACCAACGGTACAGTCTCGCTGAAAACCCTCGTGGGTACTCGTTTCGTCCTTCGGGCAATTCGATGATCCCGTCGGTACCCGCCAGTGCTGCAAAATCGCCCGAGTTCTGAGGTGGCCTTGGTAATGCTTCGACGACGCCGTCGTTGTTACGAATCCGAACCGGGACGAAGTAAGTCAACGAAGGTCGGAACCGGACTGTTTCACTCAGTCGTACTGTTTCGAACTCGGTGCTTCGCGCCTGCATCGCGTCACAGACAGCCGGAATCACATAGCGGACCAGACAAACAAGACTGGAAACGGGATTACCGGGCAGTGCGAATACGGGTTTTCCGTCCCGCGAAACACCAAACCACATCGGTTTGCCCGGCTTCTGTGCAATCTTGTGAAAAACCACTTCGACACCGAGTTCCTGCAGAATTTGCGGAATGTGGTCGCAGCGCCCCATCGACACACCACCCGACAAGATCAGCACATCAGTGTCCTTGAGGTGTTGGGCGATTCGTTCAGATAAAAGATCGGGATCGTCGCGCAGGTGGTCTCGTCTGACGTCTTCCAATCCGTGTCGTTTCAAGGTCGCATCCAGACCGCGGTCGTTGGAACGACGAATCTGATGCGACTCGATCGGCTGATCCACGTCGACGAGTTCGTCGCCTGTCGAGATCACGCTGAAAGACGGTCGGCGTGTCACGGCTACAGTGCCTTTGCCCGCCGACGCCAGAATGATCATCTCAGGCCCACCGATCACCGTGCCCGCCGACAGCAGTTCATCGCCGGCGCGGCGGTCGGAAGCCCTTTGATGAATGAACTGCCCGCGCTTCGGTTCCGCTTTCAAGGTGGCGCTGTCGTCAACGATGTCGATCTGCTCGAGCGGAATCACACAGTCGGCACCGGTGGGCAATACCGCACCGGTCATCACCTCGAAGCACCCGGATTCAGCATCGAGAACCTCGCCTGGTCGACCGGCAGGTTGTTCGCCGCAGATCCGAAACGTTCGATCACCCCGGAGCCAGTCCGAATAGCGAATCGCAATACCGTCCATCATCACGCGATCGAACGGCGGTTCGTCGCGTTCGGCGAAGATGTCTTCACGCAATACGGTGCCGGAAACGGCATCCAGCGAGCACGAAATCTGCGGGTACACTGGCATGTTCTCGCAGATCAGTGCATCGGCTTCGGCAACCGGCATCAGCGACGCCGGTATCGTTGATTGTCGTCGCGCCATCTGCATCTGCGCAATCGTCCCCCTCAAATGCGAATCCACGAATATAACAGTCTTGCGGCCACATAGAGCACCAGGATCGCGGTCATGACACGCACTGTCGCGGACGACAGCTTCGTCGAGCCGAGGTGGCTGCCGATCTGGCCACCGACGAGCACCGCAAGGAACAACCAACCGTAGCCGGTCAATGTCTGCAGCTGTTCCAAACCCCCGAGTTTTGCAGTTTGTCCGAGCAAGCCTGCCGCTGAGTTGACCATGATGAACGCACTCGAAGTCGCCGCGATGACCTTCGCATCGGCGACCCGCAAGAAATGGAGGATTGGCGCGAGAAAGATGCCACCACCAATCCCGACGATGCCCGCGAGCAGCCCGAGGACCGCACCGACCGGCAAACCGACCGCCCACAGAGTTGAGGGATCGAAGTGCCGAAGACGGGAACGCTTGCGACGGCTCTCTACGAGCATCGTGATGCCGGCGAACAACAACGACAGACCGAGCAGAAGTACGAAAGTGCTCTTGTCGACCGGCAATCGGCCGCCAACCCACGCCATCGGTACCGACAACGCGGCGAAAGGAACGATGGTTCGCGCGTGCAGGTGACCCGCACGTGCAAACTGAATCGTGCCACCGGTCACAACGATCAGATTGCAGATCAAGGCAACAGACGGAAGAGTCCGGTAGTCGACGTCGGCGAGCACGAGCAGCGCGTTGTACGTCGAGCCACCACCAAACCCGACGGCGGCATACAGCACCGCCGTGATGAAGAACATCAGCGCGAGATACAGCAAAACGGGTACAGTTTACCGCCGCCGGATCTCTGGCGTGTTTGGGTACTAAGATGTCCGCCATGGAGATAGTCAAGACATTCAGGATTGAAGCGGCACATCATTTGCCGAATGTTCCCGAGGGGCACAAGTGCAGGCGGGTTCACGGGCATTCGTTCAGAATCGAAATCCATGTAACCGGCGATGTCGACGAATCCGCCGGGTGAGTCATGGACTTTGCTGAAATCCATCGTGCGTTTCGGCCACTGTACGACCAGCTCGATCACGACAATCTGAACGAAATCGAAGGATTGTCGAATCCGACCAGTGAAAACCTTGCAAACTGGATCTGGGAGCGTTTATTGGAGATGCTGCCCGGTGTTGCGGGCCTCAAGAGCATCGGTCTCAAACCACTCGGCGTCGGTTCGTTCTCCGCGTTGCTCGCTGGTGTCGTCAGTGCGTCGCTGATCGGTTTGTTGTACTGATCTGGCGGGGGAACGACACCGGCTTTCGCTGATATATTTCGCCTGAATGACCTGACACGCAAACGGGGACCGGCCATGACTGCAAAGAAGAAAGAACGCGGTATTTGCGAACTGTATGCAGATGATCCGGAACGCGCAGATGTGTTGGTGTTCGGCCGTAAGGTCGACGAGAGCCGACGCGGTTTTCTCAGAAACGCAGGTCTGGCTGCAATGGCTGGCGCCGTCGGCGCGGCCATTCCATTTCACAATCGCATGCCGGGTGGGCTGATACCTGCCGCGTTTGCCGAATCGACCGAACCGTTCGCAATCGAAGGCAAAGACGGTCTGACCGTGCTCAACGACCGGCCCCTCAATGCCGAAACACCGGCACATTTGCTCGACGACGACGTCACGCCAATCCAACGGCATTTCATCCGCAACAACGGCATCCCGCCGGCGTCATTCGATGCCGATGGCTGGACCCTCGAAGTCGACGGCGAGG
>JAZFZN010000153.1:0-11928 GCA_036475515.1 Gammaproteobacteria bacterium | reverse complement strand
CCGGGGACGAGCACCGAGTGACTGTCGACGATCTGTCAGATTACTGGCTCGGTGAGTACCTGATTCTCTGGCGGCCACCCGGTGCCGGCGAACACTTCGCACCGGGCATGCGCAACAACGGCGTGGTGTGGTTGCGCGAGAGCCTTGCCGACGCCGGTGGATTCACCGATACGATCAGCCTTTCCGACTTCTTCGACGCACGGCTGGCCGATCAGGTCCGCGAGTTTCAACGTGCGCACGGTTTGAGACCGGATGGTATTGCAGGAATACGCACCTTGATCGCTTTGCAGTCGGCGCTGCGTCAACCCGGGCGACCCCTACTCGACGGGGATGGATAGATGTCTTTCATCCTCGACGCCCTGAAGAAATCAGAACGCACGCGTCAGCACTCTGTATCCGTTTCCGGCGATATTCCGCTCGCAACACAGGGTCGATCGGCGATACCATGGCTTGTCGGTGGCGTCGCATTGGTCGCCATAAACCTGCTCGCCCTGGCCTGGTTCATGCTTCGCGACGACCGGCCGGCAACACCACACGAAACGATCATCGCACGCATTCCGGAAACCACGAGGCCGACACCCGCAGCGGTGGCCGTGGCTCCCGAGACGCGGTCGCTGGCGGCCGAGGCCGAACCGATTCCGACCACAGAACCGGAGCTGCCAACCGCGGGTTCAGACATCGAAGTCGATCCGCCGCAGCAGCGGCGTGGTTACGCGATTCTCGACATACCCGACGAGTCCCTGCACACGCTGGACGAACTGACGGCAGCGGGTGCACTGTCCTTGCCGCCGCTGAACCTGGACATGCATTTCTATAGCAACAGCGCCTCGCGTCGGTTCGTATTTATCAACGGGCACAAATACGTTGAGGGTGATCGGCTGACCGACGGGCCGATCGTCGAACGGATTCTTCCAAATTCGGTGCGTTTGCGGCAGCACAGCGTGTCCTTTCTGATCCCGAAACAATGAACCGACGACACTGACGCCGGTCCAGAAAACTATCTCCGATGCTGAAGACACTGCGAATTCTGGCGGCGATCTCGTCAACGCTCGCGGGCGGCGTGTTTGCGTCCGACGACGTGTACCGTTATCGAATTGAGATCGATGCGGCACTGTCGCGCGCCGATGTAAGGGCGTGTTTCGCAGATGTTCGGCCACGCCGACTCGTCAGCGGCACAAGCGGGGCCGGCCGTTACCTGCTGCAAGCAACGAACGGCGACGGCCAGCCGTTGTCCCGCAGCCGCGATCGCTTGTCGTTGCACACGGGTGCGGATACGGACTGTATCCACTACTCAATTGATCTCGATGCGGCAACCGACGGCGATTTTTCGAGAAGCGGGATCGTAAGACTCGAAGACGCGATCGTCCTGCCACCGGGTGTGTGGTTCTGGTATCCGGATCCCTGGCCGCCTGGCCGGGAGATACGGCTGTCGTTCGTGCTCCCGAGTGGTTTTTCGGTGTCCGTGCCGTGGCCGGAAACCGATGGCAACGACTTTCGAGTGACACGCACACCGCGGACCTGGCGTTCCTATTCGGCAATCGGACGGTTCAACGAACACGAACTCGCCGTCCCGGGTGCATCGTTACGACTGGCCGTATTGAACAACGGTCCGCCGGTCGACCCGGATCTGGTCGACACCTGGCTCGGCGAAGCAGCGACGGCGGTCAGCGGGCTGTACGGTCGTTTTCCGATCGAATCACCGCAAATCATCGTGGTACCGATCGGGCGTGGCGGCGCTCCTGTTCCCTGGGCACACGTTCTGCGTGGCGGGTCGGTCAATGCGCGTTTTTTTATCGATCAGCGCCAGTCATTGAGTGAGTTTCGCGAAGACTGGACCGCGACCCATGAACTGAGCCACATGCTCTTGCCCTATCTCGGTCGCAGCGGTGCATGGTTGTCGGAAGGCATCGCCAGCTATTACCAGAACGTCTTGCGTTCCAAGGCCGGTATGTTGGACGAACGTGAAGCATGGCAGAAACTGCACGACGGCTTCCGTCGTGGTGTTCGTGACACCAGTGGCGAAACCCTGCGGGAAACTTCGGGTGAGATGCACGGCCGCGGTGCTTACATGCGCGTGTACTGGTCGGGTGCGGCGATCGCACTGATGGCGGACGTCGAACTCAGACGGCGTACAAATGGCCGCGAGTCACTCGCAAGTGCACTGGATAAATTCCAACGTTGTTGCCTTCCATCGGAACGACGTTGGCAACCCGAAGAGTTCCTCGCCCGGCTCGACGAGTTGACCGGCGACGTCGTGTTCTCATCGACTGCCGAACGCTGGCTCGACTCCGACGAATTCCCGGATGTGCGCTCGCTCTATCCCGAACTTGGAATCAGCGTCAGATTCGGACGTGTGCGTCTGACAGACGACGCACCACTTGCTGAACTGCGTGCGCAGATCGCACGGAGCACCCCAGCCATCTTGACATCCCGAACCGTAGGCAAGGTATTTCAGGATTCTTCGCCAAATGACACGCCACTGTCATCCCGAGCCGTAGGCGAGGGATCTTCTCGCTCTCGGAATGCCATGACTCAGAAAGAACCGGGATCGGCCGCCGCCCAGGCATCGCGATAGGCGCCGGGCGCGTGGCCCTGCAACAGGGCTTCGGGTTCCAGATAGGTGTGCAGACGCGCATAGTCGCTAATTTCAAAGGCCGAAATACGTTGTTTCAGGTGTTTTGGCTGGAGTTGTTCGGGTGACTCGAAACCACAGGCCGCCAACAGCTTCTGAAAGTGATACACGGTCGATGCGTGATAACTGGCTACGCGTTTTGCCTTGTCTTTGACGACCAGGCCGCTGACACGCCATGGATCTTGCGTCGCAACACCGGTCGGACAACGGTTCGTATGACAGGTGCGTGCCTGGATACAACCCAGCGCAAACATCATGCCGCGTGCTGAATAACAGGCGTCTGCACCGATCGCGAGCGCCCGAGCGATGTCGAACCCGTCGATCATTTTGCCGGTGGCAACGACCCGGATCTGTTCGCGTAGTCCGGCACCGACTAAAGCGTTGTGCACAAAGATCAACGCCTCACGCAACGGCACACCGATGTGGTCCGCGAACTCGGCCGGCGCCGCACCGGTACCACCTTCGTTGCCATCGACAACGACGTAGTCGGGCAGAATCCCGGTTTCGAGCATCGCCTTGCACAAAGCCAGGAACTGATCACGTCGTCCGATACAGAGTTTGAAACCAACCGGTTTGCCACCACACAATTCCCTGAGTTTTGCGATGTAGTGCATCATCTCGATCGGTGTTCCGAATGTGCCGTGGCGGGCTGGTGACACGACGTCTTTGCCGATCGGCACGCCGCGGGCCGATGCGATGTCCGGTGTGACTTTTGCACCCGGCAGTATTCCGCCCCCTCCTGGTTTCGCGCCCTGGGACAACTTGAGCTCGATCATCTTGACGACATCGAGGGTGGCCTTGTCCTCGAACAACTCGGGGTCAAAACGACCGTCCGCCGTACGGCAACCGAAATAGCCGGTACCGATCTCCCAGATCACATCGCCACCGGGTTTGAGGTGATAACGGCTCAGACCACCCTCCCCGGTGTTGTGTGCGAAACCACCGATCGAAGCGCCTTCATTCAATGCCAGAATCGCATGCTTGCTCAGGGCACCAAAACTCATCGCGGAAATGTTCAGCAGCGCGGCTTCATATGGCTTCGCGCATTGAGCGTTGCCAAATCGGATGCGTGGCGGTTCGTCCGGTGGATCCAGCGGCGCCAAGCTGTGTTCGAACCATTCGGCCCCTTCACTGTAGACGTCGATGATGGTTCCGAACGGCACCAGGTCCGGATCGTGTTTGGCGCGCTGATAGACGATGCTGCGTTGCATCCGGTTGAACGGGTCGCCTTCCTTGTCTCCCTGGATCAGGTATTGACGGATGTGGTGGCGGAAATCCTCGAGGAAATATCGGATGTGTCCGACGATCGGATAGTTGCGCAGGATCGTGTGTTTCTTCTGCAAGAGGTCGTAGATCGCGACCACCAGCAGCGGGCCAAGCACGATAAACACCCACCACATCCACGGCCACACAAACGCAGCGGCGATGATCGCGATCGTCAGCAAAGCGAGTGAATAGATGAAAATGCGTTTCATCGTCGGCCCTTTCGGGGGAAGCCTTTAACTCTATCACCGGCGCATCCACAGGGGCCAGCAACGTCTTGGGACCCCCGCCCGCCCGCGGTACACTGTGGCCTTTGTTTTGCCCGCATGAAGGAAGAACCGATGCGTTTTGCTGCTTTGAGTCTTGTTGTTGCGCTGCTGATGACCGGCTGTGCGCGTGAGGAAACCCCTGATACGACGGATGCCGCCGACGCCGCCAAAGACAGTGACCGTGCTGCCACCGTACTGCGACCGACGTTCTCTGAAGAACGACTGCACGACCACATCCGTATCCTGGCATCCGATGAATTCGAAGGACGCGCTCCGTCGACACCGGGCGAAGAAAAGACGCTTGCCTACCTTGTCAAGCAGTTCGGGGAGATCGGACTGGAACCCGGCAATGGCGACAGCTATCTGCAGCCGGTTCCGCTGGTCTCGATCCAGGCCGACACCGATATGGTCCTCGAGATCAAAGGCGACGGCACGGACATCAAACTCGCCGGTCGCGACGACATGACTGCCTGGACCAAACGCGTCACCGACGCAACCAGTATCGAAGACAGTGAGGTCGTATTTGTCGGCTACGGTGTCGTTGCACCCGAATACGGATGGAACGATTACGAAGGCCTCGACGTCGAGGGCCACACGGTGATCATCCTGGTCAACGACCCGGGGTACGCGACACAGAATCCGGAGTTGTTCACCGGTAACGAAATGACCTACTACGGACGCTGGACGTACAAGTATGCAGAAGCCGCCCGACAGGGCGCTGCGGGTGCATTCATCGTGCACGAGACAGCACCGGCCAGCTATCCCTGGGGTGTCGTCGCGGCAAACTATGGACGGCCGCGTTTCGACCTCGTCACCGAGGACAAGAACTTCTCGCGTGTTCCGGTCGAAGGATGGATTACTCACGAAGCGGCGCAGGAAGTCTTTTCGGCGGCCGGGCTGCACTACGAAACCGAAAAGGAGAAAGCAGCATCGGCTGACTTCAAACCGGTGCCACTCGGTCTGACTGCGTCGATCGCTGTCCAGAACACGTTGAAGGAATCCGTTTCGCAAAACGTCGTCGGTGTGTTGCGTGGCAGTGAACGCCCGGACGAGACCATCGTGTTCACTGCACACTGGGATCACCTCGGCAAAAACGACGAACTCGACGGCGACACGATCTACAACGGCGCCGTCGATAACGCTTCGGGTACCGCCGCGTTGATCGAACTCGCGCGTGCTTTTGCCGAATTACCGGAACGTCCCAAGCGATCCATCGTTTTTCTGGCCGTGACAGCAGAAGAACAGGGTCTGCTCGGTTCGCGTCACTACGCGAACAACCCGACGGAATCACTGCCAAAGATGGTCGCGACTTTGAACATGGATTCGGCCAACGTGTACGGTGAGACCAACGACGTGCAAGTCATTGGCTGGAATTTCTCGGAACTACAGGACTACGTTGACGAGGCAGCTGCGATTCAGGATCGGATCACGGTTCAGGAACCGACCCCCGAAGCCGGTTACTACTATCGTTCGGATCACTTCAATTTTGCGAAAGTCGGTGTGCCTTCGCTTTATGCTGAGGGCGGAGACGATCTGAAAAACGGTGGCAAAGAAGCAGGTCGCGCCGCTGCAAAGGACTATCGGGCCAACCGCTATCACAAACCGGCGGACGAGTATGACGAGTCCTGGGATTTGTCCGGCATGACGCAGGACATGGAGCTGGATTTCCTGATCGCGAACAAACTCGCAAACGAAGACACGTTCCCCAACTGGCGTGAAACCAGCGAGTTCCGTGCGATCCGCGACGCGTCTCGCGCCAACATGCAGTGACCAGACGACCGAATCTGCATCCTGAAACACTGGCCGTCCACGCCGGTCGCGGTGTCGATCCGCAGACCGGTGCGGTTGCGCCATCGATTTCCTTGTCGACCACCTTCGAACGCGATGCTGACGGTGGATACGAGCGCGGTTACGAATACGCGCGTTCCGCCAACCCGACGCGCCAGACTTTGGAGGAATGCATCGCACAACTGGAAGGCGGGACTTCGGCCGCGGCGTTCGCATCGGGCAGCGCCGCAAGTCTCGCCGTGTTTCTGCTCGCGGACCCCGGTGGACACATCATTGCGACCGAAGATGCCTACCACGGCACGCTGAAGCAACTGCACGAGATCCTGGTTCGCTGGGGTGTCGAACTGACACGTGTCGACACCACGGACATCGACGCAGTACGCGCTGCGTTTCGTGACAACACGAAGTTATTGTGGATAGAGTCCCCGTCGAATCCGTTGCTGAACATAGCGGATTTACAAAAACTCTCAGAGATCGCGCACCAAGCGGGTGTACTCGCAGTCTGCGACAGCACGTTTGCGACACCGATACTGCAACAACCGTTGCAACTCGGTTGCGATTTCGTCGTTCACAGTGCGACGAAGTACCTCGGCGGCCATTCGGACATTTGTGGTGGAGTCGTCGTCGGCCGCGACGAACAGACCTTCGAACCGATCCGCGGTTATCAGAACCGTGCCGGCAGCGTGCCGTCCCCTTTCGATTGCTGGCTTCTGTTACGCAGCATATCGACGCTACCGTGCCGGATTGAAAAACAATCGGCCAATGCGTCGCGGATTGCTTCGTACCTGAACAATCACTCAGGCGTCGAACGCGTCTTCTATCCGGGGCTTTCCGATCATCCGGGTCACGCTCTGGCGAAACAACAGATGGCCGCACCCGGCGCTATGCTGTCGTTCTGTGTCAATGGAGCACGTGAAGAGGCATTCACCGTTGCGGCGAAGACAAAGCTGTTCATACGTGCCACCAGTCTCGGCGGTGTAGAAAGCTTGATCGAACACCGGGCCTCGATCGAAGGCGAAAACACGTTTGCACCGGAAAACCTGCTGCGTCTGTCGGTCGGTATCGAGCACCCCGACGACCTGATCAACGACCTGGAACAGGCCTTGTCGTAGTATCTTCCTCGGGCGGCGTGTAACGCCGGAACTCCAGTTTCAATTGCACGATGTAAGCCGCCGCGTCGGGCACCCGGTCCGACTTCGGTGCCGGGTGCAGCACGACCAGTTTCAGTCCGTGACCCAAAACATCGATTTCCGATGCGAACTGCGCATCGTTGGTGTTCAATGTGACGACCGCCGCATCTCCGGACTCGCGCTGTACACGAATCTCGACCGCTGCGTTGCCTTCCTGAACACAACGCGTATCGATCGGACAACGCGAGTCTTCGATGACACGTTCGAACCGCATCGCCAGTCCCTCGTCACCAAACGTTGCTTCTTCGCCGACACGCAGACTGAAAACATGATTGAAATGACTGACTTCTGTGTCGTCGACAACAGCCGGTGCCATCATCAGACCAAGGACCAGCGGCAAGATCATTGGTCTTTGCGCAATAGAAAATAGACGAAAGCCTGTTCGCGTCCGGCCGGCGTGATGTGTTTTTCGCGACGCGTGTCGATCGGCCTGAACTCGGCTCCGAGTGTTTCCAGCAACGCCATCTCGTCATAGCGTTGTACGGGCAGACCGCTGCATTTCGGTGGTCCGTCCAGAGCAAAGGTCGCGATGATCGCGTGGCCACCAGGCAGCAGATGCTTTCGCAACACGGTAACGTACTTACCACGGTCTGCTTCTTCGACGAGAAAGTGAAAACAGGCACGATCGTGCCATAGCGCGTACCGGCCGTCGGCATCGAAGTCGCGTACGTCGCTGACCAACCATTGCACCGCTGCTGCGGAAACACCGAGTCGCTCCTGCGAGTTCTGTAACGCGGCTTCGGACACGTCGAGCGCGGTCAGGTTGGTATAACCGCGCTCGAGCAGGCAATCGACCAGCCGTGAAGAACCGGTACCGACATCGATAATCGCGTCGTTCTTACCAACATCGGATGCTTCGATCAGTTCGAGGGAAATTGATGGTTCCCTCTGGTACCAGCTGACCTCGGTGGGCTCTCGCGTGATGAAAACGTCCTGCCAATGTTTCTGAACGGTGTCTGTCACGTCGTTTGCATAGTCATCGTGTCATTCCGGGTCAGCGAAGATCCCTCGTTACACTCGGGATGACAACGGTCCTCGGGGTGACGACCGTCAAGGCAGTACCGCACGTCCGATCGTGTTCTCATCGGTACCGAACCAGACGGTTTGTGTTGCCGCTTCATACATCATGTGACGCACGGCTCCACCACCGCTTTCGATCGCAGTCGTGTGGAAAAATTTTTCTGTATCCGGGTCGAAGCCGACGAATCGGTTCGGGTCAGGGCCTGTTTCGACGAACCACAGCCGATCCTTGTCGTCGACCACCATCCCGTAGGGTCGGGAAGCTGCACCCGATGGCAGCAACCATTCTTCGATTTCTTTCGTTTGTGGATCCAGTCTGCCGAGGTATCCGTCGGCGTAGTCGACATACCAGATCATTCCGTCCGAGGTCGCCTCCAGACGACGCGGTCGTGCACCGTCGCGTGGCAGTTCGTATTCGACGACCGACATGCTCTCGCGATCGACACGGCCGAGTTTATTCGAACCGAACTCGG
Source organism: Gammaproteobacteria bacterium (assembly GCA_036475515.1). Lineage (GTDB taxonomy): Bacteria > Pseudomonadota > Gammaproteobacteria > Steroidobacterales > JAZFZN01 > JAZFZN01. The sequence goes on along the minus strand of JAZFZN010000153.1, from coordinate 3,293 downwards.
CGAACCACGGGCTGCCGTTCGGTGCGACGATGATCCCGTATGGACGCGCGTTCTTCGTCGGTACTTCGATGAGCTTGACCTCTCCGGTATCCAGGTCAATGTGGCCGACAAAGTTGCCACGTTGGACACTGAACCAGATTACACCGGGTTCGCCGAACACCAGGGTGTGCGGATCGACGGCACGTTCGTCCGGCATCGGGTAATGCACAATCGTTCCGGTCTCCGGGTCGAGCTTGCCGATGTGCGCCGCCAGATTGCCTGCATACCATACAATCCCGTTGTCATCGACAATCAAATTGTGTGGCCCGGTGCGGCTTTCGAACGGATACTTCTTGAACTCGCCACTCCCGGTATCGAGAGACGCAAGATAATTGCCTGCCTGTCCGCAAAACCACACGAGCCCGTCCGGAGCAACATAGGGATCGCGTGGACGTGTCTTGTCCCACGGCACCTGCCACTCGGTAATCTCGACTTCGCCGGCCACCGACAGCACAGGAACAAGTAGTAAAAACAATAGCTTATTCATTGCTGCTCTCCGCGCCCAGGTGCGCTTCCGCTTCGATTTCAACGAGCATCTCCGGATCGATCAGTGCACTGACCTCGACCATCGACGTTGCCGGCAGGACGTCACTAAAAAACTCCCCGTGTGCACGTCCAACTGCTTCCCAGTCGCTGATGTCGGTCACGTACATGCGTGTACGTACGACATCGGACAAACCCGCACCGGCCTGTTCCAAGGCCCAGCGAATGTTCTCGAGACACTGCTTCGCCTGGGCATAAGCGTCGCCGGCACCGATGAGTTGTCCGTCCCGTAGCGCAGTGGTTCCTGACACGTGTATGTGTGGACCGACGCGCACCGCACGCGAATACCCGACTTTTGGTTCCCACACGGCCCCCGACGAAATGTTGCTTCGTTTCATCAGAACCTTTCGTTGTTTTCGAGCTTCAGGTTGTTGATCTTAGTTCGTCCCAGCAGTTTCAACAAAACATTACGCATCGATCGCAGAACCGGATACAAGATACGTGCAGCTTTCTGTGACCGGAACATGTAATAGGTCAATCGGTTGAACACACCGGAGCGGCTGCTGATCATCGCCAGTGCCTGGATGGCGTCGGAACCGTAGTAATGCTGATCACCGATCTTCAGCACCATGCCCTGATCGATGTCGAGACCGAGCGCCGTGATCTCCTCCATGATCGGGCTGTGGTCCCGGGCATTGACAATCTTCAGCTCGCCGACATCGTCGCGGATGCGCGTCATCCGGCAATACGCGTCGCACAGTGGGCACTGCTTGTCATAGACGAGCAGAATCTCATTCATGGCTATTCGAAATCAGACTGGATAATGCGTGTAACTTCTGGCAGCTGTACCAGTCGCAGCAGGATACGCTCATAGTCCTTGCCGTGCGTCTCCCCGGGCCCCTATTTTAGGGCTTGTGCAGGCCGACGAAAGTACCGCCGTTGCGGGCACACAACAGCCGCATCAGCGTCGCAAAACGTACATTCGTATATTGGAGACGGTCGTCCCGGCTGATGTCGATCGGGAAACCGACACCGTGGATGCGGACGAGCCGCTCACCGTTCGGATCCGGTTGGTTGATGCGGTCGATGGATCGCAGCACGTTCTCTATGGAATCGCCGGTGAACTCGTCACCAAATACGTAGAGACTGATCTTCTGGCCCGGGCGATAGTAAGTGCGTATCGCTTTGGTGATGCCCTCTACAGGACTCGAGTTTGAAAACGGCGCCCAGTTTTTCAGCGTATCGATCATGATTCTGCGACGTGCCGGCGTGTCGCGAATCCATTTGCCGGCGTATTGGGTGAACATGTAGCTCCCCATGTCGTTCATGATCTGAATGCCCTTGACCTGCGGATAGACGTTCAGGGTTTCTTCAAACTTCCGGATTACCAACGACCAGCTGAAGTTGTACATGCTTCCGGACGTGTCGATGATGAATATGATGTATTCCGAATCAACTGGTATGCCGCCGACGGTCGTATCGTTGCGTGGTCGCTGATAGTTCGCGAGCAGGCGCCGCATCTCCTCAGTCATCGTCTGTTTTGCGGACAGCAGTCGTTCCTCGAGAATATCCGCGACCGAGGACTCCTCCTCGCTGGTCTGGAAACGCGAACGCAACGAAGAACGATCGCCCTGCAAGCGTGCGACACGGACGCGTTGTTCCGACAACTGTTCGAGTCGCGCTTCGAGGTCCCGGTTGACGATGTTGGTCTCACCCTCGATCTCTTTCAGTTCTTCCTGAAGTTTCGCTATCAGGCCGTCGAGTTCGACACGGGTCTGCTCGATCGCCAGTGGTTCGCCGATCTTGATCAGCACCAGCAAGAGAATAATGGCCCCGAAACCACAACAGATGGTGTCCAGGAACGACAGGCTGATGCCCTCGATGTCGCGACGCTTTTTCTTCATGGCCAGTCCTCGGTCGGGCTCAGGAACGCACCACTGGTATCGCGGGCCAATTTCCAGTACGCCGCCGCAGCCAGCGGGTCACCTTCCATCGGGAACAGGATTACATTGACAGGTAGCGATCGCGGCACTTCGCGTTTTGCACGTGCAAACAGACGCGACCGTGCATTACCACTGACTGTTCTCCGTGCCGGTGGTTCGTCGCCCATCGTCGGCAGACCGTCGGTGATCAGAATCACGTTGTCCGGTCGTGGATCCATCGTGCCGATGACACGTACCGCGTTCAGAAGACTCGTCCCCTTTCCGGGTACGACGTCGCGGAGGTCGCTGACCGCACGGTTCAGAAGACCAACTTCGCGGGCATCGAGCCATTCTCCATCGGTCCCTTCGATAACCGGCCTGGCGGTTTCATTAAACGTATACAGCTGGAACTTCGCATCACGTGGCATCTGTGTCGACAACCAGTCGATCGTCCGAATCGCGCGTTGCCATTTCTCAGCCTTGATCTTTTCATCGTCCGGCATGTTGCGCAGACGAATGACATTGACGATGGTTTCATCGAGCATGCTTGCCGATGCGTCGAGCAGAATCAGGATGCGCCGCCCGCCTATTTTCAGACCGGTCAGATACTGGCGGTCGCCTTCGCCGATAAAACTGCGCAACGCATCGCCGCTCGCATCTTCCACTTCTTCGGCCGAGGCTGCGAGTCTTCGCGTTTCTTCTTCGAGCGATTTCAAATCCGCTTTCAGTTGCTCAAGGTGCTCTTCCCGGGACAAGGTTTCGTCGGACATATCGGCCAGTTCCAAACGCCTCTGTTCGATGAGGCTGATGATGCGTGCGGCGAGGCCTTGTGCATCTACGAGTTCAGTG
>JAZFZN010000152.1:0-8286 GCA_036475515.1 Gammaproteobacteria bacterium | reverse complement strand
CAATGAACCCGGTTTTTCGATCATTGCTCGCTGCGGGCTTTCTGCTCGCGATGGCCTACGGGAATGCGGCTGAAGTCGAGGTCGTGTTTGCCAGCAACGACGGGTTGTCCACAGAAGCTCAGTGTTTTGCCAACAACGTGTATGCAGCAACAAAGGACGAACGTTCCTTTGATGTCACGGCGGACGACGACAGCGATGCAAAGGAAGCGAAGGCACGGGCTGAGGAGGAATACATCCGGAAAACGGCATGGGCGCTGAAAAACCGGGTGGAAAGCAGCGAGTATCCGTCGACACATTGCGCCATGGTTCCTGAAGAATTCCAGGCGCCGTGGCAGGAAATCGAAGCCGAGGCCACCGCCCACGAGCTGATTCGCTACAACACGATTGAAGGCCGCAGAACCGATCAGTACAAGGATGCCGCTAAGGAACTCGGGGACTACCAACTCGAGGTACGCAAATACAACCTGGCGCAGATTGCCGCGTGGGGAATCCTGAACAGCTGGGATACCCAGGATCCGAGCTCTGGCGGGACGCGGTTGCCGGGCGAAGTAGTCGTCGTCGACGAGAGTTAAACCCGACCCGAGGTCGCCGCGATGGCGATCATTAATTGTCCGAAATGCTCTAAGCGGGTTTCCAGCAGGATGGAAACCTGTCCCCACTGCGGTACGACCCTGTCCGGTGATGTCGGCGAGGCGGCGGAGCGCAACACAGCGAAACGCCGCCGCTGTGTAGAACGGACCGTCAACCTGCACCTGTTCTTGTCCCTGATCGTTCTGGCCGTTGGTGTTCTGTGGTTCTTCGGTGAGCAGCGGTCCGGTCGCGGGACGTCATCGGGACCGGTTGCGGTCATGCTCCTCGGTGGCCTTTGGTACGCCGCAGCACGCGCCTGGGGCTGGATCAACCGCCGCTCCTGACGATTCCCGTCGCTGAGGCCTGGACCAAGTCCCGGTCTGCCGCCCAGAGTCAGCAACTGACACTATTTGTCACCAAAACGACGTTACCAGTTAATACATAACTCATTGATTTATCGGAGAAAAGACGGGATGGCACGCGGTTTGCATCGTACATGGCAAACGAGACCCTTGGGGAGCTTTTCGATGAAAAATTCCGAATACCTGCTACTCCTGATGGAGCACGGCCAGTTGGAAATCTCGGATACGGCGGTCCCGGCACGCGCAGACCGCTGCGCAACGGTCGCCGCGGAAGCCGAGACGGAGCGGGCGTTCAGCGAAGAAATCGATTACGCCGCAGAGTTCAAGCACGCGGCGCAATGCATGACAGCCTACTACCGGCGCAACCGGGCCATTCGCGATCCGCATACCAGCGAGGTCATCGGCTACGAAATGGTACAGACCGGACAGGTGCCGATACTGAAGAGCTGACCAAGCCACAGACTTCCCCCACCGGCGGGTGCCAGATGTTCTTCTCCCCAGAACCTGGCCCCGCTTTTTTTTGCCTGTCTGAAATGTTCTTTCGATAACGATCGACTCAGTTGCTGGGAGTCGCGGGCAGGTAGCGTCCTTCTGCAAAACTTCTGAATACCTTTTCAACAAGACGGTGGTCAATCGGTTCGCCGCTGTGATCAGCTTCGAGGTTGCGTTGTGCAACATAGGTTTCCCGTTCGGCCTCGTGAACCAGCACGTGATACCAGGGCTGGTCTTTCGGGGGCCGCGAACGGGCGACCTGCTCGTACCATTCGTCCGACAACATGAAGTGCGGGTCGACATCCACGATAACACCGCGGTAACGGAACAATTTGTGGTGCACGAGCTGTCCGACCGAAAAACGAGCAGTTGCCATCAATAAGCTCCGAACGACGACTGCTAGTATACGTTCTCTCTTGCCAAATCAGGAATACCAGTGAGTTTTGTCAGCCACCTGATTGGCATCGGTTCCGGCGCACGCTACTCGGCTGATGCCGTCATGAACCTCTGTCCGAAGGACGGTCGACCGGTGCAAATCGTGATCGACATCGAGCGTCTGAAACAGGACGGTCGGATATGGTTCACGCCGGGGCGACACAACATGTGGCGTTTTGGTGCTCTGCTTGCGCTCGATATCGACGAAACGACGGACCGCGAATCGATCGTCACCCTCGGCGAAGGCCACACGCCAAAACTGGACCTGTCCGCCGACTCGATCGCGCAGCGGTTTCAACTGAATCTCGAAGTGAAGGATGAGGGCGACGCGCATCCGGGTTACGGCCGCAACCCCACCGGCAGTTTCAAAGATCGCGGCATGGCCATGGTCGTGTCGATGGCGAAACGTTCCGGGCTTTCGAGGCTGGTTGTTCCGACCCAGGGAAACGCCGGCGATTCGCTCGCGGAATATGCGATAGCGGCGGATCTCGAAGCGGCGGTCATCATGCCCGACGACACACCGGCCCCGATCCTCGAACGGGTCAGACAGCTGGCAACGGAGTACGAGAACATTCGACTCGAACTCGTAAAGGGCACCATCCACGAAGCCGCAGCGTTGATGAAAGAGCGCTATGTTCCTGATGGCTGGTTCAATGTTGCGACGTTCCAGGAACCCGGTTGGCGCATTGAAGGAAAGAAAACTCTCGGTCTCGAAATCGCCGAATCTGAGCACGGGTGGCGGCTACCCGATGCGATTGTTTATCCGACCGGTGGCGGAACCGGGATACTCGGTATGTGGAAGGCTTTTGAAGAGCTGGAAGCACTGGCTCTGATCGGCTCGGAACGACCACGCATGATCGCGGTACAAAGTGCCGCGACAGCACCGCTCGTCGAAGCCTGGAACCGGAATGCTCGGGACACGCAAGCGACCAAGCCCGGCAGGACGATCGCAACGGGTCTGAATGTCCCCGGCGGTGTCGGTCATTTCCGGGTGCTGGAGATTCTTCGTGACAGCGACGGTGGAGCTCTTTCAGTAAATGATGACGCCATCCAGACGACCATGCGCCGCATACTCGATGAACACGGTTTGCAACTCGGACCCGAAGGCGCGGCGACGCTCGCCGCGTTGCCGCAAGCGTTCCAGCAAGGCTGGATCAACGCAGGTGACTCGGTGGTCGCCGTCAATACCGGATCGTATCGCAAGTACTTTTTTCAGTAGCCGTATTCGAGTGTGTCGACGCGTACGACGTATCCGTTCTTAAACCTGATGCGACGCATGAACTTGTGCGGTCCGAAGTTATAGATCCACTCTTCGATCAGGACTTCGACCTCGATCTGCCGCGTTGGTCCTTTATGAGTGGACCAGTCGGTGGCCGCGCGATGACCGCGGCGTTCGGTGTCGTACCACCACGGGACCCGGATCAGCTGGTAGACGACAGATTCGTTGGTGTACTCAGGTTCGCCGCAGTAGTGCAGGACTTTGATCTGTATGTCGCCTTCGGTGATGACTTTGGTTCCGCAACGCAATGCCTGTGCGGACATACTCGCCGCCAGTCCACAAACCGTGAACAGCAACAGTAAAGGGTGTATCCGACTCATAGGGCAATTGTAGCCCCTTCGGCTGAATCGCCGCTGAATCGATCAGGTCTCGTTTTGGCGTTTCTCGTGAAAAACGATGAGGTCCGATTTACCGCTGATCCCCACTTCACCTTGGACGATCGCCCCTTCCGCGATCGTGATTGCGCGGCCGCGGGCGCTGCCGTCGATCTTTGCCGTGGCCGCGATCTCGAGCCGTTCGGTCGCAATGACGTCACCCTGGATGGTGCCACCGACGACGACACGGGTGGCCTTGATGCGACCTTTCCAAGACCCGCCGCGCGCCAGTGTCAGCGGGCCGTTCAGATCGCAGTCGCCCTCGACTTCGCCGCGGATGATCAATTCGCCGTTGCCCGAAAAGTTACCGACAAAACGCACGCCTTCGCCCAGATAGGTGGTGTCGCCTCCCTGCTCATTCATCAATCGCCGTTTATCCTTGTTCGCCATCGGCCTTTTTCTTACCCAGTTGCGTGTTCCAGCGCTCCAACCAGGGCAGCAGGTCTTCGGCGGGCATCGGTGAAGCGATGAAAAAGCCCTGGCCTTCATCGCAGCCCATGTTCGAAATCAATTCCCAATCTTCCTGTGTTTCGATACCTTCGGCAACGACTTTCAGGTTCAGCTCGCGTCCGAGTTCGATACTGGATTGTACGATCGCCCGCGCATCGTAGTTGCCCGTTGCACCGGATACAAAATGCCGATCGAGTTTCAGCTCAGAGAACGGCAGGTCACTGAGCTGTTTCATGTTGGCATAACCCGTGCCGAAATCGTCGATCGACAGATCGAAGCCCTTCACACGCAAACGCGTCAGCACATCCAGCGCCGTCACCTTGTCTTCGCTGAGCGTGCTTTCGGTGATCTCGAAGATAATCTGTTCACGATCGAGTCCAAACTCCTCGGCAATGGCTTCGAACTTGTCGGGGAGATGCAGATCGCTCAGTGATAGCGACGAGACATTGATCGACACTTTTACCTCGAGACCGGACTTCTTCCAGGAGGCGCAGGCCGCAAACGCCTGTCGCATAACGCATTCGGTCAACGGGTCGATCAGGTTACTGATTTCGGCGAGCTTGATGAAACGATCCGGTCCGACCAGCCCGTGCTTAGGGTGTTGCCACCTGACGAGCGCTTCCGCTGCGAGAAACTCGAGGGTGCTCAAGTTGATTTTCGGTTGATAGTAAACAACGAGTTCGGAGGCTTCGATTCCCCGTTTCAGATCGTCCGGATCCAGCAGCGCCTGCATCCTGCGGGTACGTTCTTTGACCTTTGGTCCCGCGTCCTTCAACAGACTGCGTAGCTGATCGCTTTGAATCGGTTTTGTGACGCCCCCGATGACCCACAGTTTCTTGGCTTTGCCGAGACGCACGGCAGCATCGATAACGCGTTGATCGGAATCTCCGGTGACGACTACACCGGAACGGCATTCACGGGCACCGAGGATGCGCAGGATTTCAATGCCGTCCACATCCGGTGTTTTCAAATCGATAAAAACAACCGGGACCGACGGATCGAACAGGGTCCGGAACCCCGCAAAGTTTTCGGTGACCGTGCACTGATAGCCGAGTTCGTCGAGTATCCGGGCGATCAGTGCACCATCCTCCGGATTGCTGTCGACGATTAGCGCGCGGGGCGCGTGTGTTGAAGGCATTGCCTCGGACATCTGTCACGAATTGTCCGGAAGCTTGGCCGGAAACGCAAGCAACTCTTTGAAACTGTTTCGGTTCAGCGTGGGTTCAGTCCGCCCTGTCTAGACTGCCCGCAAAACTGCAGGGGAACGTTCATGAAAAGCCTGTTGACTGGACTGTTTCTAGTTGTTGGGAGCGTCGGCTGGACCAGTTTCGCATTGGCCGATGACAAGGCACGGTACAAACACGACTACGCGCCGGGTCACTATCAATCCCATGGCTATGACCGCCACCGCGGCCGTCGTTCGGGTCACCATTACCGGCAGCGCCAGTACCACCAGGATCACTACCGGGGCCATCATTATCGCGGCCATCCCAGACACGGGTCCTACTACCGCGGCCACCGTGGACACGGCTATGGACACCACGGGTATCGGTCTCCGCATCGCTACTACAGACGACCGCATTACGGACACGACTATGCCTGCTACTACGACGGGTATCGCAGGGTCTGCGGGAATTACTATCGCCGACCTTACGGTTATGGCCACCAGTCGCACTACTACGATGCCGGTGATCTGCTCGGTGCAGCTGCGGTCGGTTTTCTGATCCACGAACTGATCGAATACTAGAGATATCTGTATGGTCGGAACCGGTCTGCTTGACGTGCCCCCCGGCGCTCGTGCACGCTAGCGCGACCAAGGAAAACGTCGTGCCAGGTGTGGGCGTAGCGCTGGGAGCGCTTCATGAGGGATGTCATCACCGAAAACCGGAAGCTGAAAGAACGCCTGACAACGATGACCGCCGAAGCGGCGGCGAATGAAAAAATCATGCGCAAGTATCAGCAGCGCGAACTCGAGCTGCTGAGCGCCGCCTCCCTTGAAGAGTTGTTCGAACGGATGGTTTCCGGTCTGTCCGACTCTTTTGTACTCGATGCCGTCACTTTGGTACTGCGGGACCCGCAGCATGAGATCCGGCGCCTGTTGATCAACACCGGTATCGATCGGGATGTTCTGAAAGGCATTCTGTTCGTCGATACCCTCGACGGTCTGACCCCAACCTACGCGACACTACGGCGGCCATGGCTCGGACCCTATGTCGGTGGCGATCATCAGCTGATTTTCCCGACGACGACGGGACTGCGCAGTGTGGCCTTGTTGCCATTGGTGCGACACGCCGAGGTTACCGGTTGCATGAACTTCGGTAGTACGGACTCGAAACGTTTTACGCGCTATCACGCGACTGATTTCCTGCACCACCTCGCAGTTATTGTCGCGTTCTGTCTGGAAAACGCGGTCAATCGGGAACGCCTCATACACGCCGGTTTGCGCGACAGCCTGACCGGCTGGCACAACCGTCGCTATTTCGAAAGCCGAATGCAGGAAGCGGTTTCGGCTTCGCAGCGGTACTTTCAGCCCCTGTCTTGTTTGATGATCGATATCGATCATTTCAAGAGTGTCAACGACGAGCACGGTCACCAGGCCGGCGATTGTGTGTTGCGCGAAGTTGCCGACCGCATCAAAGGGCAGGTGCGTAGTTGTGATGTTGCGGTGCGTTACGGGGGCGAAGAGTTCGTCGTGTTGTTGCCCGGGACCGGTCTCGAAGACGCGACCCGTCTCGCCGAACGCATTCGTGGTGCCGTTTCGTCGCGTCCGATTTCATTCGACGAGACCGCGTTGACGGCCACGATTTCGATCGGGGCCGCCTGTGCGAAGCCCGGGAAAGACGACCCGACCATGATCGGTGAACGCCTGGTGGGCGACGCCGATGAGGCCTTGTATTGCGCAAAGAACGACGGCCGGGACCGGGTCCGTACGGTGGCCTGATGTCGGCGCAGCCGCAGCACGGGCCGGTGTTGTAACTGAGAATCATTCGCATTATCATTTCCAATTGTCTGCCAGATCAGGAGAAACAGGCGATGAAACGTCTGGTCGTTGGAGGACTCGCTGTTGCCTGCTGCGCCTGCGCACCGCAGGGAGAGAATACATTGATGGTGTATTCGGCACGCAACGAGGAGCTGATCCGGCCGGTTTTCGAGTTCTACGAGAGCCAGAATGGCGTTGCGATCGACTACGTGACCGATCAGGCCGGTCCGTTGCTCGAACGTCTCAAAGCCGAAGGCGACCGGACCCCGGCCGATGTGTTGCTGACGGTCGACGCGGGCAACCTCTGGCATGCAGCTGAAGCCGGCTTGTTGCAGCCGCTGGATTCGGAGGTTCTCGACGCGAACATTCCAGCGCACTTGCGCGATCGTGACGATCGTTGGTTTGGTCTGTCGGTGCGCGCCCGCACGATTGTTTACAACACCGAGAACTCGGGTCCGGAGGAGCTGTCCGGTTACGAAGACCTTGCTGACGCAGCGTGGAGTGGACGGCTGTGTCTGCGTACCTCGAAAAAGGTCTACAACCAGTCTTTGGTGGCGATGCTGATCGCCCAACACGGTGAAGAAGAGGCCGAACGCATTGTGCGTGGCTGGGTCGACAACCTCGCCACGAACGTTTTTGCGAACGACACGCAAGTACTCGAAGCAGTAGCGGCCGGTCAGTGCGACGTCGGTATCGTCAACACGTACTACTATGGACGGCTGTTGAAAGACAAACCGAATCTTCCGATCAAACTGTTCTGGCCGGATGAAGATACCGGTGGTGTGCACGTTAATGTTTCAGGTGCCGGTGTGACCCGGTATGCGCCACACGCTGACGAAGCTCAGGCTTTTCTCGAATGGTTGTCGTCCGGCGAAGCGCAGGCGATGTTTGCCGGATTGAACCTGGAGTATCCGGTCAACCCGGACGTCGAAATGGACCCGGACGTCGCGGACTGGGGCCAGTTCGAGGCCAGCGAATTGCCGCTGACCGAAGCCGGCGAACGCCAGGTTGCCGCTGTGCGTCTGATGGACCGCGTCGGCTACCACTGAGGCCTGCGATCTGAACGGCGCCGCCACCGTTCAACGAAATGACCAACCGGGCCCCGTCACTGAATCACGCGTCGCTCGACCGTTCCGGCCGGTCGTGGACTGTGATGGTATTGGTTGCGGCGGCACTCGTTCTGATCCCGCTCGCGATTGTTGTTAGTGCGCATCTGTCGCCGGACGACGAAGTCTGGAGTCACATCCGCGAACACGTGCTCGGGCGCGTTACGGTCAATACCTTGTGGCTGGTAGCCGGTGTCGCCCTGATTACTTCGATGCTCGGTACCGGTCTGGCATGGCT
>JAZFZN010000151.1:0-5038 GCA_036475515.1 Gammaproteobacteria bacterium | reverse complement strand
GTCATTCAACTGGCACCCATGCTGCTTCTGCTCGGCGGCTTGTTGTTCTTCCGTGAGTCCTTCGGCCGGGTTCAGTGGTTCGGTTTCGGGATTCTGGCTGTCGGACTGTTGTTGTTCTTCAACGATCGGCTGAGCGAATTCACCAATCTGTCCGGACCGTATGCGTTTGGCGTATTCCTGGTAGTGATCGCTTCTGTCACCTGGGCGGCGTACGCACTCGCTCAAAAGCAGTTGTTGAAGCATCTCGACTCCGAAAACATCATGCTGCTGATCTACGTGGCGAGCGTTTTCATGTTTCTGCCTTTGTCGACCCCCGCGACCCTGACCGGTCTCAGCGGGTTCGGGTTTGCGCTACTGGCCTTCACGAGTTTCAACACGCTCGCCGCCTACGGCTGTTTCGCCGAGGCGCTCGATCACTGGGAAGCGTCACGGGTCAGCGCCGTGCTTGCGATCACGCCACTGCTGACACTACTGGCATCGGAATGGATCAGTCACATCTGGCCGGACGCGGGCATTGAGGAACAACTGAACACATTGAGCCTTGTCGGTGCATTGCTGGTTGTCGGTGGTTCGATTTTGACCGCGCTCGGTCGCTCGCGACCCAGAACTGACCCCGAGGCTTGTGTCGAATCCGTGCACTAATCCGTGTTGAAGTAGCGGCGCAGCGAATCCACAGACTGTTCGATGACCTGGGACAGGTTCATCGAGTTGGTGTCGAGCAACACGAGCGCATTCACCGCTGCATCCGACGATGTGGCTGCTCTGAGTCTTTTTGCGACTGCATTGTTGACGATGTGCATCGTCTCGTAGATTTCCTGAAGCCCGGCAAAACTGCCATCCACCGCGTCGCCGTCCACTCGTCTGATGTGTTCCGAGAGAAGAAACGTCGATGCGGCACGAAAAACGGTTTCTTCTTCGCTTGAAAATGGCAGATGAAAACGCGCCATCGGTTTGAACCAGGCCGTATTCGGACACCCACTGGTCGCAATAATCAAACCCATCAAAGACGCGATCCCTTTTTGCGCGGTCGTTCGCTGTGCAACGGCGCGCTCGCGTGTGATGACTTCGACGACGAGTTGATCGTGGGACACGAGTCGATCGAAACGTCCCACAACGTCTGACAGACGTGCAGCCAACGGACAACGTGGATGCGTGTCTTCGTTTAGCGGACAGTTTGGACACTGCTGGAACCCGAGCCGCGTCCAGTCGGGCAGGTCATGGCCGACCGGCTCAACCGGTTCGAGGGTTTCCGGATTCAGTTCGAGGTCGAAAACCTCCGTGCTGCCATCGCCGAGGCGAAACGTGTAACGAACGAGGATGCTCTTCACGGACTCTGCGTTCGGCGCGACGACAGTGTCGCGCTGCCGTTTTTAGCACGCGGCCCCAAGGGCGTCAAAAGAAAAAGGCCGGTCCGTGTCGGACCGGCCCCGACCACTCCGTGGTCGCAGTGTCTGACTACTTGCGATGCTTCTTGCGCAGTTCCATAAGTTCGTCAGACGCCTCTTCCTTAAGCGTGTTGCGCGCCGCCTCGACGGCCGCGGCAACAAATTCCTGGCGTTCGATGGCCGTCTGTTTGGCCTGGGAACTGCGATCCTTCGACTGCTGTTTCTTTTCCATCAGAGATTTCACACACGGGTTACGCTCACTGGAAGCAAGTTTATTGAATGCCTGAAGATCCGGCTGTGAGTCAGTTCACAAACCCTTTTTCAGTCTATGAATTTTTTGCCGCAAGCATTTGACAATAACGGCTTTTTTCAGGTCTCCGGCGGCATCTCCCCCCGTTCAGCGCGAGTTCAGCGCAGCTTTTGTTCAATGGCTCCGAGTTCCGGAAAGGGTGAATTTGATGAATCGCCTGTCGTTGATCTGTTGCTTCCTCTCGTTTGTCTGTTCCACGACAGCGGCGAGTGAAACCGATGCCCCGCTGAGCACGAGAAACCTCGAAAACCCCGTGACAGAACGCCCGGAGAATCTGCTCGAAAAGCTCGCCGGCGAGCCGGTTTTCGATGTGGCCGCGACGAAGTCCACGGCGCATCCGCATCATGGCCAATACGCGGTTTACGTCTATGACGCCTGGGTGGAGTTGCTCGGCGACGCCGATGGCGACGGCTTCTATCACGCGTTTCGGGTCGTCTTCGATCTCGATACAGACTACGGCTTCAAGGACGTTTATGCCGTGTTGTCGTTGCGCGCGAGTCGGGGTCCTTTTGTGCCCTACTACGCGACCGAAGTGTTCACACTGGTCGGTACCGCCGCCTGGGACGACTATGAAGTAACGACTTCGCTGGTTGAGGGATTCCCGGCGGACTATTACGACGTGTTGATCGAGGTTTTTGACGCCGGGTACGGTGACCTGCTGACCGCATACGGGCCCTACGAATCGGGGTCGCTCTCGGCGTTGCCGCTGGAAGACGAACTCGGAGAAGGCGGCTGGATCGGTGGGCCACCGGTGACGTACAGTCACGGTGGCGGAGGATCAACGACTTACTGGACGTTGTCGGTGTTGCTCGCCGGCACGCTGATGCGTACTGCCTCTGCCCTGCGGCGGCGTACGGCGAAGAACCGGATCAGCAACAAACTGGCGACCAGATCGTCGAGTTCATCGAGAAATTGAACGAGGAATTCCATCGGTTCCCTGCGTTTCGGCGATCTCTACACTAGTCGCAAAACGGCCCGATCGCCGTGATCGCGGTCACAAGCATGGATACTTTGACTTATTGTTCTTGCAGAACGGTTGCGAATTTTGCGTCAGGTGGATTTCGACGGCGTAGCGGCTCCATCATCCAGTTTCCTTTTTCTGTGACCACGACCGATGCATCGTGACCAACGCGTCCTCGAGATTCCGGGCGAAGCGCGCCGTGTCGAACAATGGGGCCGTTTCCTTCGCGGCACCGAGCTTGTTCCGGATCGCGGCAAGCGCATCAGGGTCGGTCGCGAGTGTCACCGCCAGGCTGCGATAGTCCTCTGCCGAATCGGCAATCAGTTCGGGCAAACCGACTGCCTGCAGCAGACTCCCGGCCACTCGAGAAGCAAAGGTTTCGCCACTCAGCGTCAACACCGGGCAACCGGCCCACAACGCATCGCTGGCCGTCGTGTGGGCGTTGTACGGCCGTGTATCCAGAAACAGATCAGCAACGCGATAGCGGGCCAGATATTCCGCTTGTGGCAGTTTTGGCATGAACACCAGTCGTTGTTGGTCGACACCACGGGCGGTAGCCTCCCGCCACAGGTTGTTCTTCAGCGCACTGTTTGGATTGACATCCAACAGCCAAAGCACGCTGTCCGGTACGGACTTCAGGATTGCCATCCAGTCATCGAATACTTCCGGACTGATCTTGTACGAATTGTTGAACGAGCAGAACACGATGGCATCTTCGGGTAGTCGGCACTCGGCCCGGCTGGGTGTCTCGCCGATGACCCTTTGCGAGTCGTTTGGCTGATAGCTATCGGGCAAGCGCACGACGTTTTCACTGTAGTTCGCAGATTGCGCGTCGGGAATCACGTAGTGATCGGCGATCAGGTGATCGATAAAAGACGCACCCATCGTCCCGGGGTAGGCAAGAAAACTCGCCTGCACCGGCGCCGGCCGTAACGCCGATACTTCGCTGACCGCACCGCCACCATAGCCACGCATGTCGACCAGTACATCGACGTCATCGGCGAAAACCCGCTTGGCAACTGTCACAAAATGCTCGTTGTGGACGTCGACGAATGAGTCGACCGCCCTGGCGATACGGGCACGCAAGCTGCTGCCGTCGTCCGGTCCGGTCGAATAAGCAATGACACGAAGCCGTTCGTGATCGAATGACTCGAACACCTCGGCGCTCAGCGCCGCGGTCGGGTGGCGTCTGAAACCCGAAGAAATGAAACCGACCGTCAGGCGATCACGATCGGCGTGCTCGTGTTCGAACGATACTCGCTCCCGAAACGGTGCAACCCGGGCTTCGATCTGTTGCGCCCACAAAGACGCACAGGCGAGTTGTTGTACCGGCGTAGAGGATTCCGACAGGTAGGAAAATGGCGTCAGACCGGCGCGACCGAGTGCCACGGCTTCGGTGAACCGCTGAAACAGGTGTTCGGCATCTTCCCAGTCGCACAGACATCGTTTCATATGCAGAAGCTGTGCGAGTGCGTGACCGTTGTCCGGGTCGAGGCGCAGTACTTCGGAAAAATGTTCCACGGCTGCTTCCCAGTCGCGAAGCTCATCGCAAACGTGGCCGAGATTGAATCGGGTTTGTGCGTCCTCCGGTGCCAGTCCGACTGCTTGTTCGAGTTGTTTCCTCGCGTCCTCGGAACGACCGGCGGCGTGCAGCAACATTCCACAGCGGGCGTTCAGGCCGGCATCTCCGGGTGCGAGTTCCAGGGCTTTGCTTGCCGCTTTTAACGCGGCATCGGAATCACCCGTCTGTTGCAACGCCTCGGCGAGATTGCCCCAGGCCCGTGCGTGCCCGGGACTGTGTTTTACGGCGTTCTGAAACGCGTCCACGGCCTCTGTAGGACGCGCGAGGCCGAGGAACACGTTGCCAAGGTTGTTCCAGGCGCCACTGTGTGTCGAATCGAGAGCCACTGCACGCTGCAACGTTTCAATCGCTGCATCGGTGCCACCACGCGCTGCCTGGACGGTTCCGAGATTGACATAGGCGTCGGTAAAAGCGGGCTCGAGCATGACGGCGCGTTCGAGCAGACCGGCGGCTTCATCGAGTCGGCCGAGCTGGAAACACAACACACCGAACAAACGCAGCGTGTCGAGCTGTTCCGGATGTCTGCTCAGGATGCTCTTGTACGTGTCGGCCGCTGAACCGAACTCGCCACGTTCGTGGAAGCCGATCGCGATGCCCAGTGCTTCACTCAACGGCACATGGGCAGGAGCACCCGGTGGTTTGTGTGGCAACCGGATGGAATCGTCGGTGGTATTCATCGCGGGCTGAAGTATATCGGAGGACCCGGACATCGGAGGACGCAGCGGAGCATCGCAGGCCGCTGGTGCGACAAACGCGTCGGGTTATCATAGGGATCTTTGACTCTGGGGAGAGTGGACATG
>JAZFZN010000150.1:0-2296 GCA_036475515.1 Gammaproteobacteria bacterium | reverse complement strand
GTGGATGTGGCCAAACGCACGCATCTCGGTGATGGGTGGCGAACAGGCCGCATCGGTGCTGGCGACCGTGCGGCGCGAAGGTTTCGAAGCTCATGGCGAAACCTGGCCGGAAGCAGACGAAAAAAGCTTCAAAAACGAGATCTGTGAACGCTACGAGTCACAGGGTCATCCGTACTACGCCAGTGCACGGCTGTGGGACGATGGTGTGATCGATCCGGTCGATACGCGCCGTGTACTCGGACTGGCTATTTCTGCCTCGCTGAATGCGCCGTTCCCCGTGAGAGCCGGTTACGGCGTATTCCGTATGTAGACCGATGAGCCAGGCCCAACTGGAAATCGACGAACGCGGTGTCGCGACACTGACGCTGTCGCGTCCCGAAGTGCACAATGCATTCGGCGCCGAACTGATCGCTGAACTGCATCGCAAGCTGAAACAGCTGCGCGAAGACCCAACAATACGCGTACTGGTTCTGACCGGTGCCGGAAAGTCATTCTCCGCAGGTGCAGACCTGAACTGGATGCGTTCGATGATCGGCGCGAGCGAGCAGGAGAACTACGAGGATTCTCTGCGGCTTGCGCAGATGCTCGGTGCGCTCGATGAGTTCCCCCGTCCGACGATCGCGAGAGTCAACGGCGCCGCATTTGGTGGCGGTGTCGGACTGGTCTGTTGTTGCGATATCGCGATTGCTTCGACGACGGCAACACTTGCATTGACAGAAGTGCGTCTTGGTATCGTTCCGGCTGTGATATCGCCGTTTGTCATTGCCGCGATCGGCGAACGCCAGGCAAGACGGTACATGCAGACCGCCCAGCGCATTGATGCACAACGCGCGCAGGAACTCGGCCTGGTGCATGAAATCAGCACACCCGAAATGCTCGATGAGACGGTAGAACAAGAGGTCGTCCGACTGTTGAAAGCAGGACCACGGGCACTGGCGGCAATCAAGGAGCTGGTCGAGATCCGCCGGCGCTACGGGCCCGATTCAGTCAACCTGCAACGCGAAACGGCACAGGTGATTGCGCGTTTGCGTGTGTCCGATGAGGGCCAGGAGGGTGTTACCGCCTTTCTGGAAAAAAGAAAAGCCTACTTTACAAGGTAACCACCCGTCCGAATGTTCGAACGCATTCTGATTGCGAACCGCGGCGAGATCACCTGCCGCATCATCGAAACCTGCCGACGCCTGGGTGTAGAAACAGTTGCGGTCTATTCAGACGCCGACCGGAGTGCGCGACATGTGCGTCTCGCCGACACGGCTTTGCCGATCGGGCCCGCTCCGGCCCGAGAATCATATCTGTGTGGTGAAAAGATCATCAGTGCCGCACTTTCTTCCGGTGCGGAAGCAATTCACCCCGGATACGGCTTTCTCGCGGAGAACCCGTCGTTTGCACGCGACTGCGGCGACGCCGGGCTCGTCTTCGTTGGTCCCCGGCCCGACACGATCGAGAAAATGGGTTCGAAGTCGGAAGCCAAGAAGATCATGGAAGCGGCCGGTGTCCCGGTCGTACCCGGATACCACGGCGAGGATCAGGACCCGACCCGTCTTGCAGAACGTGCCAGCGAAATCGGCTATCCGCTGATAATCAAAGCCGTCGCCGGTGGCGGCGGCAAAGGCATGCGTACTGTCAATGACCCCAACGGATTTCAAGACGCACTCGACGGAGCGAAACGTGAAGCGATGAATGCGTTCGGCAACGACGCCGTCCTGCTCGAACGCCGTTTGCGCAATCCGCGTCATATCGAGTTTCAGGTCTTTGGCGACACACAAGGGCACCACGTGCAGCTGTTCGAACGCGAGTGTTCGATTCAACGACGACACCAGAAGATCATCGAGGAAACGCCGTCGCCGTTTGTCGACTACACGCTGCGTGCACGCATGGCGGAAGCCGCAGTCAGTGCGGCCCGCGCCGTGGACTACATGAATGCCGGCACGGTCGAATTCATCGTTGACGAACACAAGTCGTTCTACTTCATGGAAATGAATACGCGGCTGCAGGTTGAACATCCGGTAACCGAAAAAGTCACCGGACTCGATCTTGTTGAATGGCAACTGCGTGTCGCGGCGGGCGAGCCGCTACCGATGTCACAGGATGAAATTCATGTTCGCGGGCATGCTATCGAGGCACGTATCTACGCCGAAAACCCGACGAATGAGTTTCTGCCTTCTACCGGGCTGGTGGAGAGATTCGCACACCCCGCAGCGAGTCCTTCGATCCGGACTGACACCGGTGTTGTCTCCGGAGACGAGATCACGATCCACTACGATCCAATGATCGCAAAACTGATCTCATACGGACC
>JAZFZN010000149.1:0-3065 GCA_036475515.1 Gammaproteobacteria bacterium | reverse complement strand
GCCATCAATGACAGCGGCGAGAAAGACATGCAAAATTTCGACGAGGCGTTGCTTGCGCTGTACAA
Organism: Gammaproteobacteria bacterium; assembly: GCA_036475515.1. Taxonomy (GTDB): domain Bacteria; phylum Pseudomonadota; class Gammaproteobacteria; order Steroidobacterales; family JAZFZN01; genus JAZFZN01. The sequence continues at coordinate 3,000 of JAZFZN010000149.1, read as the reverse complement.
GGACGGCACCATCACGCTCGAAGAAGCGATGTCGCATGCCGATTCGCGCGCCAATCTCGAAGCCAAAGTCAACTTCGGGAGCTGACGTCCTCAGCCGGTGCGATACGGCGTTGAGAATCACCCGAGGACTTCCCACCCAGTTCTTACTGATTCAATTTGGCTGCATGACCCCGCGTCCGGGCGTCCAGGGAACGCCAGCTTCATCGAGTGCCTGTAGCAGTGCCTGGTATTCACCGTCGATCAACTGCGTCAGCCGCGGGCCAATTTCAGCATAGGCATCGCGGGCAATCGCGAATGTTTCTCTTTGAGTCTGCGTTGGGCCGTAAGCGTTCCTGTTGGGATCGTAGGACGCGTATCGTAGACGATCGCGCACCGACAGCAGGCCGGGGTCACTGAAGCCACCGCGGGTGTCGTCGCCGCGCAGGCGATCGCGAAGCTGGTCGAGCCGCTGCGCAATCGAATTCGCCTGTGCGTACAAGGCCATGTCAGCCGTCGAGTTCTGCATCGTCTCCCTGATCGCGCCCAGTTGCGCGACGACCTCATCGATGGACCTGAGCGTTCCGCTCACCGCACGCTGCATTTCGTCAACCTGTCGTGAAAACGCGATGCGTTGTTCCTGCGAGGATCCAGGCAATGTCGGTTCCCGAACAGAGACCACGTCGAACTGCTGGCGCTGATTGAGCGCCGTCAATTCACCATCCACACGCTGCAACATGGCCACCTGGTAGGTCCCCGGCGCCACCAGCACGCCGGTCGGGTTCGCGAACTCGTTACGCTCCTCTTCGGGCGTCCAGGGATCAACGGCGGGATACCGAAGATCCCATGCGACTCGGTGAAAGCCGGCTTCGACCGGACCTTCGATATGACGGATGACATTACCGGCCGTATCGGAAACCGTGAAGACGATAGCAGGTGGATCTTCGCGCTCCTCATCGCTGATTCGATCCCAGCTCGGAAAGTCGACGTTTTCGTTCTGCTCAATCCGTTCCTTCTCGGCTTCCTGGCGCTGCTCCTGGAGACTTCGAAGCTGTTCAGGCAGGTAGTACGTGAAGTTGGCGCCAAACGCCGGATTCGGCGCGATGAAATAGCTGTGGCCCTGGCTGTCAACACAACCGGTGCGTGCACAGGACAATGGCCGCCTCTGCACGTACCAGTGCGCGCGTCGTACCGGAAACAGCACCGTGTCGTTTTGCAGCATCTCAGCGGTGACGCTGCGCAGCGGCGAATAGTCGTCGAGGATGTAGAAGCTGCGACCGAACGTTGCGCCGACGAGGTCGCTCTCCCGCGCCTGAATCACGAGATCGCGAAACGCGATGGTGGGCGCGCCACCGGCTAGTTTGGTCCACAGACGTCCGCCATCCACCGTGAAGAAAACACCAGTCTCCGCACCGACGAAAAGAAGATTCGGATTGATGTGATCCTGTACGACGCGCCACAGCACGTCGCGTTGCGGCAAATTGGCCGAGATACTGCGCCACCTGCGACCACGGTTCTCGCTTTTCAATATATACGGAGAGTAATCACCGCTCTTGTGATCGTCGACCACCACGTAAACGGTATCCGCGTCGTGCAGATCCGCCTTGATGTCGTTCACGAAGAAATTATCCGGAACGCCAGGCAGTTCATCGACACGGCGCCAGTTGGCGCCACCGTCTTCGCTAATCTGAACGATTCCGTCATCAGTGCCCGCGTACAGCAATCCCCCGACCAGCGGTGACTCAGACAAGGAGGTTATCGTGTTGTACTGCGACATCGCCGACAGATCCCATATGGAATCAAAACTCCAGCGCCTTCCCATGAGCGGCCGCTGCGTACGCTCTTCGTTGCGGGTCAGGTCGCCGCTGATGGCTTGCCAGGAGTCCCCGCGATCGTCGCTCTGCCACACGCGATGCGTTGCATGATAAAGCCGCTGCGGATCGTGTGAACTGATCAGGATTGGCGCGTCCCAGTTGACGCGCTCGGTTTCCTCATCGGCGGCAGGTTGCGGCTTGATGTAAACACTTTCCCCGGTACGATGGTCGTAGCGGGTCAGGTTTCCTTCCTGCCAGTTAGCGTAAATGATGTTCGGGTTGGTTGGATCTGCAGCCGACTGATGGCCGTCTGCACCGAGTGTCAGGTACCAGTCCTCGTTGCGAATGCCGATGACGTTGTCAGTGCGCGAAGGTCCACCGAAGCTCGAGTTGTCCTGGGTGCCGCCGAACACGTTGTAGAACGGTTCATCGTAATCCACAGAGACCTTGTAAAACTGGGTGATTGGCATGTTTGCGATAAACCGCCAGGTTTCGCCGAGATCCAGACTCTCGTACACGCCGCCGTCGTTGCCGACGAGCAGGTAATCTTCGTCCGTCGGATGGAACGCCAGAGCGTGATGGTCAACATGCTTTCTGTCGGAATTCGTCCTGACGAAATCCTTGCCGCCGTTCTCCGTCATGTGCATGTGCACGTCCATCTGGTACACGCGATCGAACTGGTGCGGGCTCGCGAAGATCTCCTGGTAATAATGTGGCCCAGTGCCGCCCGAGATGTAATCGTTCTGTTTCTCCCAGGATTCGCCGCCATCTTCCGAACGGAAGAATCCGCCTTCGCGGTGCGCGAGTTCGATCGTTGCATAAACGACGTGCGGATTTTGCGGAGAAATGGCAAAACCGATCTTACCTTTGTCTTCCTTCGGCAACCCTTCGGTCAATTCCCGCCAGGTTTCGCCACCATCGGTTGACTTATGAATGCCGGAGCCCGGGCCGCCGTCCAGCAGTACCGCAACGTTTCTGAAGCGTTGCCAGGATACCGCATACACGACATCCGGATTGGCGGGATCAAGATGTACCTCTGACACGCCGGTGTACTGGTCATCAATGTCGGTGTTGCCGAGTCCGTCGCCGAGGACCTTGCGCCAGTTATGGCCGCCATCCGCCGACTTGTACAGGCCACGCTCGCCGCCACCGGACCAAAGGGGCCCCTGCGCTGCGACATACACGACATTTGAGTCTCGTGGATCTACCC
>JAZFZN010000148.1:0-5884 GCA_036475515.1 Gammaproteobacteria bacterium | reverse complement strand
ATCCTGCCACTGATGGACGCTGCAGACGTCACTGCGATCTCGGTCGCCGACGTCGCCGGTGGTTTCGAAGAACCGGTGCGTCACGCGTCGGTCCGCTACGGGCCAGATGTGATCCTGATGGGCCGTGCCCGTCTCGGCCCCGGTGGGACGGCATTCGTCAACTGGACGTTGTATGCCGGCGACGTTCGACGCGACTGGACCGGCAGGCTCGCTGATGGCCCGCACGGACTTGCCGACTTTCTGGCCGGGAGACTGGCCGGCACGGTACAAGCCGATGCGCGCGATGCATTTATCGAGGTGCACGGATTGCATTCGTTGTCCGCGTACGCCGAGATCGAACGCAAGCTCAAACGACTGCCCATCGTCGGAAAGGTCGACGTCGACGGGGTATCCGGTGACACCGTCGTTTTCCGTATCGCCCTGCGCGGTGATCTGCGCCAGCTTGAACGCGCGATCGGTCTGGACGATTCGCTGGTACCCGAATCCCGTTCGACAGCCCAACCGGAACATCCCGAACAGGCCGAAATGCTGTACTACCGCTACGAACCATGAAACTGAGTGCGATCCCCAATGCATTGAGCATTTTCCGGATGCTGCTGGTCGTTCCGGCCGTTGTGTTTCTGTGGGAAGGGCGGCATCTCGATGCATTGCTGGTCATCGCGTTGGCGGTGTTCACTGACGGACTCGACGGATTTCTGGCGAAACGTTTTGGCTGGCGCACGCGGATCGGCGGGATACTCGACCCGCTCGCGGACAAATTGTTGTTTGTTTGTGTGTTCGTCGTCCTGGGGCTCAAGGGGCTCATTCCATTCTGGCTCATGGCGCTCGTGTTGCTGCGCGACCTGGTCATCGTGTCGGGTGGGCTGGCCTATCACCTGTTGCACGGACCGTTCGAGATGTCGCCGACGCTGCTCGGCAAGATCAACACGCTGGTTCAGTTCGTTTTCACGCTGGCAGTGTTGGTTGCTGCGGCAACCGGCTTGCCACCCCGAGCCGTCGTCGAAATGCTCGGATTTGCACTCGTCGTCACCACGCTCGTCAGCGGTCTTCACTATGTCTGGCTCTGGGGCCGGCGTGCGATGAACGCATCATCGGGCACGACGTCATGACCACCCTCATTGAATATCCACAACTCGTGTTGCCGGTCCGGTTGCGCGACGAGGCGGTATTCGACAGTTTTTATCCGGGGCCCAACGGCGCGGTCGTTTCGCACTTGCGACTCATCGCCGAGGGACCGGCGGAGACGGTAGTGTGGATCTGGGGCGCCACCGGTAGCGGCAAAACACATCTGCTGCAGGCCGCTTGTGCCGCCGCCACCGGATCAGCAGTGTATCTTCCGTTGAGTGACCATCGAATGTCGGATCCGTCGTTGTTCGACGGTTGGGAGGACACCCATCTGGTTTGTCTCGACGACGTCGAACAGGCGGTTGGCAACGACGCACTCGAACACGCTTTGTTCAGCTTGTACGAACGGATCAACGAACACCGTGGCACTTTGCTGATCGCTGCGGCCGGCAACCCGCGCAACACCGGTTTCACATTGCCCGATCTCGCGTCGCGACTCTCTTCAGGGCCTGTCTTCGAGCTTGCTACATTGAACGATGAACAACGCCTCGCTGCTCTGCAGCTGCGTGCGCAACGGCGTGGTTTTACTTTGCCCAAAGAAACGGGTTGGTATCTGTTGAGACGGCAGCATCGCGATATGCATTTCTTGTTCGCATTGCTCGATTCGCTGGATCGCCATTCACTGGCGGCACAACGACGGTTGACCGTACCCTTCGTGCGGCAGGTTATATCGACACAGTTCAGCTAGACAGCGAACTCATTCTGAAAGGCGTTTTGCGATGCCTGCAATGCGTTTCCCGAGTGCGCGGCACAGTTCGGCTTCCTCATCGGTCAATGTTGACGGTCCGGAAGCAGAACCGGCGACGTGGCTGGCTCCGTAAGGTGTTCCGCCGGCGGTGGTTGTGTGCAACGCTTCTTCGGTGTAGGGCAGGCCGATCACATACATGCCGTGGTGTAGCAACGGGAGCACCATCGTCATCAGGGTCGTTTCTTGTCCGCCATGCATACTCGCAGACGCTGTAAACACGCCGGCCGGTTTGTCCGCCATGCCGCCCGATATCCAGATACTGCCTGTGCTGTCGAGAAAATGTTTCAAGGGTGCCGCCATGTTGCCAAAACGCGTCGGGCTGCCGAGGATCAATCCGGCGCACTCGTTCAGATCCTCGAGTGTCGCGTACGGTGGACCGTCTTCGGGAATTTCGGGGTCTGTTGCACGTGTCGTAGCTGATACTGCGGGCACGGTGCGCAAACGCGCGGTTGCGCCATCGACGCTTTCGATTCCACGGCAGATCTGGTTCGCCATCAACGCCGTAGCCCCGTAGCGCGAATAGTAAAGAACGAGGATTTCCAACATCAGGCTTTGGTTACTCTGCGAACAAGTCGAGGACGTTTTCCGGGGGTCGACCGATGCGTGCTTTGTTTCCGGACACAACGATCGGGCGTTCGATAAGAATCGGGTGTTCGCACATGGTTCTTATGAGTTCTTTCTCAGACAGGGTCTCATCGTCGAGTCCGAGTTCCTTGTAGACACTTTCGCCTCTACGCATCAGTTCGCGCGGTTGCAGCCCAAGCATGCTTAGAATCTGTCCAAGCGTTTCGACGTCTGGCGGGGACTTGAGATACTCGACAACTTGTGGATCGACGGCGTGACTATGCAGCAGCTCCAGCGTCGCACGGGATTTCGAACACCGGGGGTTGTGATAGATTGTCGTACTCATGTTTTCCCGCTCCGGTGGTCTTGCCGAGCCGCCGATTGTACGCAGACGGGCGTCCACAACGCCACCGGACTTGCTTGACGGGCATTGTCGCACCTTGCTACGTTTCCTGGGTCCGACTTCCGGGGCGGAGGATGAATTGAACAAACTGCACATCGTCTGGGTCCTGAGCGTGTTGCTGCTGACGGCTTGTGCCGGAGCCCCGGTTCAGCAGATGAGTGATGTACGCCAGGCGATCGCGGCCGCCGAGGAAGCCGGTGCCAATGAACGGTCACCGGATTTGATGCAAGATGCGCATGACCTCCTCGAAAGTGCCGAAGCGAAGTTACATCGACACAGCTATCGCGGTGCACGCCAGGATGCGGAAAACGCTCGCGACAAAGCACGCGAAGCGATGAAGTCTGCGGCACCGCAAGACAAAACCTGATATCCCCAATGCCGGTTTGTAGGAAATGTCATGTCAGTGGGCATGTGCAGGGTGTTTTCTTTCGTGTGACCGCGGCCATGAAGGCGCGTGACTTCGGTGTGACGGGTTCAGCGACCAATCTGTCCGACGGATGCGTTGAGGTAATCGCTTGCGGTGAAGAAGAGGTCGTCGCAGCGTTTTGTGAATGGTTGCAGCAAGGGCCGCGCGCCGCGCGTGTGACAGACGTGTCATGCGAGACAATCGGTCTTGAACCTCCGCTCGATTTCCGAATCGGCTAGAGCCTGTACCACTTGCGGCTTAGTTTGTTGAGTACCCTATCCGGGTACCAACGTTGGCCGACGCTGCCGTTGTATCGTGCGAGCGCCCCGACGCGATTCCCACCTTCCATGTCGAGGTAGTACTTCAGGATCGTGCAACCGAACCTGAGATTCGTGCGGATGTCGAAAAGGTTGTCGCCCGGGCGTCCGATTTCATCCAGCCAGAACGGCATGATCTGCATCAGACCACGTGCACCCGCGACCGAAATTGCAAACCGTTCGAAATTGCTTTCAACGTCGATGACTGCGAGTACGAGTTCCGGATCCAGTTCGGCTCGTGTCGCCTCGTAGTGAACCCGCTCCAGAATCTTAAGGCGTTCCTCCGGGTCGGGCACCTGTTCTTCCAGACGTCTCGACATATCGACCAGCCATACTTCGGCGTCGAAACGGTCCTGGAAACTGTCGGCTTCCGTTGCGGCTTGCTTGAGTAGGGCTCTGAGTTGTGGGTCGACTTCGAGACCGTTTTGTGCGGCGATGAGCGTCAGGCCGAGCAGGCCAAGCAAAAACGATGTGCCGCGTCTCATCACCGGTTTGCGAGCTTCTCCACGAGAGTAGTCATGATCTTATCGCTCTCGATGTCGACACTGCCAACATCCCGGCGTCCCTTGTATTCGACTTTTCCTGCATCAAGTCCACGCTCCGAGAGCACTACACGATGCGGCAGGCCGACGAGGTCGGAGTCGGCAAACATCACACCGGGCCGTGCCTGGCGATCATCGAACAGCACGGCAATACGCGCCTCCATCATTTCTTCATACAAAGCTTCGGCAGCCTCGCGCAAGCGCAACGACTTGTGCATGTGGATGGGTATGAGTGCCACGTCGTAGGGTGCCATTGCATCGGGCCAGATAATGCCTGCGTCATCATGGTTCTGCTCGATCGCTGCCGCGACGATGCGTGTCACACCGATACCGTAGCAACCCATCAGCATCGGACGTGATTTTCCCTGTTCATCGAGAACGGTAGCGCCCATTGCCTCCGAATACTTCGTGCCGAGTTTGAAGATGTGTCCAACCTCGATTCCGCGTGCAATCGACAATGTGCCGTTGTCCTCGGGGCTCGGGTCACCCTTGACAACGTTGCGCAGGTCGACCGCTTCTAGTTGTTTCGTATCGCGCCCCCAGTTGACGCCGGTCAAATGCTGGTCATTCTCATTGGCGCCACAAACGAAGTCGCTCAGTACGGCGACTGAATGATCGCCATACAGACGGCAGTCGAGTCCGACGGGTCCGACAAATCCCGGGTCCGACCCCGTAAGTTCCCGGATGCGTGCCGCACTGGCCATCCGCAGCGGACTCGCCACGCCATCGAGTCCGGCCGCCTTGATTGCATTCAGTTGATGATCGCCCCGTAGCACCAGCGCAACGAGATCGTTGTTTTCGCCTTCGACGATCAGTGTTTTGGCGCAGGACTCCGGTGAGACGTCAAGAAAAGCGGCCAACTCATCGATTGATTTGACGCTTGGCGTATCGACGACGTGTTTGTTTTCGCGCGGTTCCGCTTGCTTGCGCTCAGGTGCAACTGCCTCCGCGAGTTCGATGTTGGCTGCATAGTCGCCGCCATCCGAAAACACGATCGCGTCTTCGCCGGAACTGGCCAGCACGTGAAACTCGTGCGAAAAGTCGCCACCGATGACGCCACTGTCCGCTCGAACCGCACGGAATTCCAGACCAAGTCTTGAAAAGATCCGGTTGTAGGCGTCGTACATCGCGTCGTACGCCTCTGCAAGAGACGCTTCATCCATGTGAAACGAGTACGCATCCTTCATGATGAACTCACGTGCACGGATGACACCGAATCTCGGACGGATTTCGTCACGAAATTTCGTCTGTATCTGATAGAAGTTCACCGGCAATTGTTTGTAACTGCGAATTCCGCGTCGCACGACGTCGGTGATCACCTCCTCATGCGTCGGGCCATAGCAGAAATCACGATCATGTCGGTCGTTCATCCGGAGCAGTTCAGGGCCGTACTCTTCCCAGCGTCCCGATTCGTTCCACAATTCAGCCGGCTGAATCGACGGCATCAGGAGTTCGATGGCACCGGCACGATCCATTTCTTCGCGCACGATCTGTTCGACTTTGCGAACGACCCGGTAGCCCTGTGGGAGCCACGTATATATGCCGGCGGCGAGTTGGCGAATCAGACCAGCGCGCAACATCAGGCGGTGGCTGACTGTTTCTGCGTCGGCGGGGACTTCCTTCAGGGTAAAGGCGGGTAGCCGGGATCTACGCATCCGTTCCGTTTGAGTTCTGGCAGGTCGACGGGCCGGTATTGTATCTGGATGACTGAATTGCTACCAAGCGTTGTGTCATCTGATTGATCATGGCTCAACGCTTGATTTACCAAGGATGTGTCGG
>JAZFZN010000147.1:0-2360 GCA_036475515.1 Gammaproteobacteria bacterium | reverse complement strand
AATCTGGTATCACGCCGTCGCCACATACGACGGCACGATGATGCGTCTGTATTTGAATGGTTTACCCGTCGGCGTGCAGCTGCAGCCCGGAACGATCGATACGAATCCGGCCGCGAGCGTCGCGATCGGCGCCCACCCGTCGCTGATCGGTCCGGCCGCGCATCTGGACGGTGTGATCGACGAAGTCGCCGTGTTCGACCGGGCGTTGAGTCCGACCGAAGTCCAGGTGTTGCATCAGGCCTATACACAACTCGATTTCGACATCGACGCACATCGCGTCACCGAATCCTGGACCGAAAGCGGCTCGAACTGGGACACGCTCGATGGTTCGACGCCGTGGGCCTCCGGAGCGGGCGGCAGCTACGATCCGGCGCCGGTTACGTCGCTGGCCGCCGACACAACGGGTTGGTACGAGTTTGATCTACGCACACTCGTTCAGGAATGGATCGACGGCATCAACGCGAATGAAGGCGTGCAACTGAATACAACCGCGGTTGCGAACGGCCTGCAGGTCGTGTTCGACAGCCGCGAAGGCGCGAATGTACCGGAACTGAACGTGGAGTACACCCAATGAAGCTCACCGACATCGTGCTGAACTCTGTCAGACGGACACGGACTGCCTGGTCCGCCACACAGTTTCGTTCGCCGCGTGTAACAGAATACGCCCACCAGACACTTGTCGACGAAACACGTCGCGGCGTCATCACGATGGCCACGATTGCACTGGTACTCGAACTCGTCGTACTCGCGTTGCGTGTGCCACTGGGTTTAAGCGAGGTCCATGTGTACACCTTCTCCCTGCTGGCACTGCTTTCGGCACACGTCGTCTGGTCGGCCCGCAACGTCCGCGACGTGCGCGAACTGCATCTGCTCGGCATGGCACTGCTCGTCATCACGGCCGCCGCGTACATGCTGCTCGCTCACCAGACCGGTTCACTGGAAAGCGGCCTGCTCGCGGGCGCTATCTTGCTGTTCATCGCGATCCCGCTCGTGCCATGGGGCCTGCGCGAAACGGCCACAATCATTGTGTTGATCTATACGCTGTTCACGCTTTCTTCTCTGGGTGTCAAGGGGCGGTTTAACAAAGAGGAGTTGTTACTGCTGCAGTTCCTGATTATCGCGAGTTCTATGATCACGACGGTCCTGATCGCACGAAACGTCAACGTGCGGAAAGATGACATACGCAGACACCACGAACTCGAAGACGCACGCCAGCGACTCGAACAATTATCATTGAAAGACCCTTTGACGGGCGCGTGGAACCGACGCTTCCTCGAGCGCAATTTCCTCGGGATCGCACAGCAATGTCGTGATGAGGGCTCACCGTTGCGGGTCGCGCTGCTCGACATTGACGACTTCAAACAGATCAATGATTCCTACGGCCATCATTTCGCAGATCGCGTACTCGAACGCCTGACCGAGGTGTTTGTGAATCTGCTCGGCGAGCGCGGCTATATCGTTCGTATGGGTGGTGATGAATTTCAGCTGATTGCAACCAGCAATGACCTCGAGTCTGTGATCGAACGCGGCTTGAACGAATTGCAAAACGACCCGGAGTTGCTGTCTGGAACCAACGGCGTTCCTGTGCGCGTCAGTGCCGGCCTCGCTGTGCTGAACAGACCGGAAGACGAGCCGCTCGATACCTTGTACAAGCGCGCCGACGCCGAATTGTATGTCGCGAAACGCGCCAGGAAACAGGAACCCGATGCGGCTGCCGGAGGAGGATCATGAGCATTGCAGTCCGTGAGATATTCGGATTCCTGCGTCCGGGCGCACAACGCGTCGGACCGATCGGCCTGCAGTTCTCTGACGAACGCATCAACCTCGTGCAACTCGATCGCGACGGACGTGGGCAATTGAATCTGAAAGCCAGCGCAAGTATCCCGTATGAGACGACCCGTGATGCTTTGCTTTCGGATGCACAGAAAGTGCGGACGTTGTTGCGAAGCGCCCTCGGAAAAGGGTTTCGCGGGCGCACCGTCATCAGTGCGATGCCACCGGAACACGTACGCATGCTCAGCGTCGCATATCGACCCGAAGCCGACCGCGAGGATGCCGATCTGATCCTGGAACAGATCACCGAACGGCTCGACTCCGAGATTTCTGACTACGTAGTTGACTATCTGCCCGTGCGTACCGCCGGCGACGAACGTCGCGCCCTGGTTGCGGTCACGCCCGCGGCTGAAGTGATCACTTTCCTCGAAACCCTTCGCAAAGCCGGGCTGACGGTCGATGCCCTCGAGATCGGACCGGTCGCCGTCAAGCGGCTGGTCAGCGCGATGACGATGCAGAACCAACCGAACAATGTTCTGGTCATCAACTTCGGCCGCGACGTCGCCTACATGACAATGATCTCCGAA
>JAZFZN010000146.1:0-2133 GCA_036475515.1 Gammaproteobacteria bacterium | reverse complement strand
CTCACGAGTCGGTGCGGGGAGCGGACCCGTACACACTGTCACGCGATGCGGTCGCCATCGTCAACGGCGCTGTCTACCGCTTTACGGAACTGAAAACCAAGTCCAGGGACAAGAAACGACCCGCATTGCGACGTTTCGGTCTTGCTTTCAGCGACCGTGCCGCCGAGCGCGAAGCCACGGCGGGTGTCCGAGACGGCACGGCGATCGCTGCGGGAACGAATCTCGCAAAAGACCTCGGCAATCTGCCGTCAAACATCTGCACACCGGATTACCTCGCCGAAACAGCGAAGAAGATCGCGACACGCCACAAAAACGTCTCGGTCAAGATACTCGAACGCGCGCAAGTACAACGGCTGGGTATGGGTGCATTTCTGTCGGTAACGGCCGGTGCGGAACAACCGCCAAAACTGATCGTGATCGAATACCGGGGCGCCGACAAAAAGACTCCACCGATAGCGCTGGTCGGCAAGGGCATCACCTTCGACACCGGTGGAATCTCGCTGAAGCCCGTCGGTCACATCGAGGACATGAAATACGACATGTGTGGGGCCGCCAGTGTCATCGGCACGTTGCAGACAGCGGCCGAGCTGAAACTCGAGCTCAACGTCGTCGGAATCGTGCCGGCTTGTGAAAACAAACCGGATTCCGGTGCGACCAATCCGGGCGATGTGGTAACGACGATGTCCGGCCAGACCGTCGAGGTCGTCAACACCGATGCCGAAGGCCGACTGATCCTCTGCGACGCACTGACCTATGCACGGCGTTTCGAGCCCAGACTGATCATTGATGTTGCGACACTGACCGGTGCCTGTGTCGTGGCACTCGGTGCACACTATTCGGGTCTGATGTCCAACGACGACGAACTCGCCGACACCCTGACCACAGCCGGCGACGAAGCGGCAGATCCCGTCTGCCGTCTGCCACTCGCTGAGGAATATCAAAGTGTCCTGGACACGAGCGTCGCCGACTTCGCAAACATCGGTGGTGGTCGCGACGCCGGCGCGATCGTGGCGGCCTGTTTCCTGTCGCGTTTTACGAAAGGAATGAGATGGGCGCACCTGGACGTCGCCGGGACCGCGTGGCGACCCGACCGCAAGAGCAGCGGCACAGGTCGTCCGGTGCCGTTGCTTGTTCAGTTCCTGCTTGACGAGGTTTCCGAGGCTGCGTGACACGCATCGACTTCTACATACTCGGTAGCACCGGAACGGACGACCGCCCACGGCTGGCGTGCCGGCTTGCAGAAAAAGCATGGCGCGCTGGTCATCGCGTCTACATCAATGCATCGACGCATGGACAGGCACAGATGCTCGACCAGATGTTGTGGACCTTTCGAGATCAGAGTTTCGTCCCGCATGCACTCGCGAGCGCCGACCCGGATGCACCGGTCGTGATCGGGTTCGAAACGGAACCAAACGGTCCGGCCGACACACTGATCAACCTGGCTGGTTCAGTGCCCCCTTTTTTCAGTCGTTTCGACCGCACGCTCGAACTCGTCGACGCAGACTCGGAGCGACGCGCACAAAGCCGGGAACGCTTCAAATTCTATCGGGATCGGGGCTATCATCTGGAAACGCACAAGCTCTGATCAGACCAAGACCCGATGGCCACCGATACACCCACTGAGCAGAAGGACATTCCGATCCTGCACGACGTGGTCGCTCGCGGCCAGTCTGAATTGTACGAGGCCCTGCAGGCCCCCGATCTTCCGGAGATCGGCGAGAACGAACTCGCCCTTCTACAAACCGAACTCGCGTCCCGCATCCACCAGCTCGCCGACGGATTGCTACACCGTGCAATACAGGAAATGGAAGCCGTTTTGTTCGAAAAAGTATCGAATGCGATGCGCGAACAACTGCCCGAACTCGTCGACGACATCCTCTGGAGCCATTTCCAGAAACCGAAGCGCTGAGTCCCGACTGCCTTTCCATCTGGAACGCTGATCATGGATAAGGCATACCAACCCGCCGAGATCGAACAACGCTGGTACCGGTACTGGGAAGAAAACGGTTTCTTCGCACCTTCAGGCCAGGGACAACCGTTCTCTATCATGATCCCGCCACCAAACGTGACGGGTACCTTGCACATGGGTCACGCCTTCCAGGACATGATCATGGACGCGTTGATCCGCTATCA
>JAZFZN010000145.1:0-4624 GCA_036475515.1 Gammaproteobacteria bacterium | reverse complement strand
ACTACATCCACGGCATCGAGGAGGATTGCTCCGCCTTCATCGGCTTCGGTGTCTGCTCCGGCGACCCAGGCACCCCGGGGGTGACTGTCGCTGGAAACAAGCTGGGTGCTGTCACGTACCACGACGTCCAGGTGTCCTACGACACCGGCTGGTACGACACACGGATTACTTTCGGCATCAACAACGTGTTCGACAAGAATCCGCCAGTGGCATACTCAGCGTTTGCCAACAGCTTCCTGCCGCAGTACCGGTTACCGGGCATGTTCCCGTACCTCCGGGTGCAAACGAGTTTCTAGGAGGCATGACAGTCAAGGCCTGCGGTCCGAAAGGGCCGCAGGCCTTTTCTTTTGCGCGTACCTGGAGTAAAGACAGGCGATCTGTGTTGTTTTGTCATGAGGATTCAATATGAACCGGGTATGGCTGGTCACTGTTTTCTTTTTCGTATCCGGTTGCGCGCCAAAGCCGCCTGCCAATGAGGTGCCGGACGCCGTTGCAGGACTGTTCGAGTCGTTCAACCAGCACAATCCTCAGGCCATGATGGCGTTCGTCACCGAAGACGTGGAGTGGCTGTCGGTCGACGGACAGGAGGTCGGTGTTGAGACCACCGGACGCGCAGAACTGGAGTCCGCGATGCAGGACTACTTCGACGGCATCCCCGACGTCCAGACAACAATCGAAGCCATCATCACGGCCGGCGACTATGTCGCGATACGCGAGCGCAGCAGCTGGCCGACCGAAGAGGGTACGAAAACAGCCGCGGCATTGGCTGTCTATCAGATCGACGACGGCAAGGTGCGCCGTTTGTGGTATTTCCCGGGCTATGAATGAACCCGGATGGCAAGACCCTATGCCTCGACTCGTTCCCGTGCGACCGCGCGGTGGCCGATATCACGCCGATAGTAGGCATTGTCCCAGTGGATGTTTTCACAAGCCGAGTATGCTTTGGACTGAGCATCGGTCACACCGTCGCCGAGGGCCACCACACACAGGACGCGACCACCGGCGGTCAGGATCTCCCCGTCGGATAACTTCGTGCCGGCGTGAAATACCTTGAGCTCGGCAGTCTCGTCCGGAATCCCGCTGATGACGTCGCCCTTACGATAGCCATCCGGGTATCCTCCGGCCGCCATCACGACACCCAGCGCCGTCCTGGCTTTCCAATGCGCTTCCGACTCGTTCAAACGGCCATCGAGCGCTGCATCACACAGCTCGACTAGGTCTGATTCGAGCCGCATCAGGATCGGTTGGGTTTCCGGGTCGCCGAGACGGCAGTTGTATTCGAGTACTCTGGGCCCTTCTTCGGTAATCATCAGACCGGCGTACAGGAATCCGGTGTACGGACAACCGTCTTCTGTCAGACCACGCACGGTTGTTTCGATGACTTCGGTGACGATGCGTGTGTGCATCTCGTCCGAGACGACCATTGCGGGTGAGTAGGCGCCCATGCCACCGGTGTTCGGTCCCCGATCTCCTTCGTCGCGCGCCTTGTGATCCTGTGAGGTTGCAAGTGGCAAAATATGTTCGCCGTTGACCATGACGATGAAACTAGCTTCCTCGCCTTCGAGCAGGTCTTCGATGACGACACGATGACCCGCGTCACCAAAACGGTTGCCGGCAAGCATGCTTTCTGCCGCCGCGATCGCCTCTTCGGTGTCCCGTGCGAGGATCACACCCTTGCCGGCCGCCAGTCCATCGGCTTTGACGACCAGCGGTCGATTGCGTTGCCGGATATAGTCGATCGCGGCTTCAAGGTCTGTGAAGTGATCGTAGCTCGCCGTCGGGATCGAATGACGGCACAGAAAGTCTTTCATCCAGGCCTTCGAACCCTCCAGACGAGAAGCGGCCGCGCTCGGTCCGAAACAACGCAGACCGGCTTCCGAAAACGCATCCGTTATACCGGCGACCAGTGGTGCTTCGGGACCGACTATGGTCAGATCGATGTTCTCACGGCGTGCCAGGTTGACCAGACCGTCGATGTCTTCGGCCCCGACGTCGACGTTTTCGACACCCGGTTCCAGCTCCGTACCGCCGTTGCCGGGTGTGACCAGCACTCTGGATACACCCGGAGACTGGGCGGCCTTCCAGGCCAACGCGTGTTCGCGCCCACCACCACCGACAATCAACACATTCATCGTGCGTGTTCCCTTGTCCGTTCCGTTCAATGACGGAAATGGCGCATCGCCGTGAATACCATCGCCAGACCGTGCTTGTTTGCCACCGCGATCACTTCATCGTCACGGATCGAGCCACCCGGCTGGATGACCGCAACCACGCCTTCCTGTGCCGCATTGTCGATGCTGTCGCGGAACGGGAAGAATGCGTCGGAGGCCATCACCGAACCTTTAACACTGAGACCGGCGTCGGCTGCTTTCATCGCCGCGATGCGTGCGCTGTACACACGGCTCATCTGACCGGCACCGACACCGACGGTTGCCTGGTCTTTTGCATAGACGATCGCGTTGGACTTGACGAACTTGACGACCTGCCACGCGAACAACAGGTCGCGAATTTCCTCGGCATTCGGTTCGCGCTTGGTAACGACTTTAAGGTCGGAAGCCCGGATCAATCCGTCGTCGCGGTCCTGAACGAGCAGCCCGCCACCGATACGCTTGTATTCCCAGGCGTGCGAACGCCGTGTTTCCCATTCGCCGGTCACCAGCAGCCGCAGGTTCTTCTTTTCGGAGACCGCTTCACGCGCACCGGTTGTCGCATCCGGTGCAATGATGACTTCGACAAACTGTCGTTCGATGATCGCCCGGGCGGTCTGTTCATCGAGTGGCCGGTTGAACGCGATGATGGCACCGAACGCTGATGTCGGGTCCGTCGCGTAAGCGCGCTCATAGGCTTCGAGGATCGTGTCGTTGACGGCCACACCCGACGGGTTCGCGTGCTTGACGATTACGCATGCCGGATCGTCGAACTGTCGGACACATTCCAGCGCTGCATCCGCATCGGCAATGTTGTTGTACGACAGCTCCTTGCCTTGAACTTGCTCGCTGTCAGCGATCGAGACTTCGTCCCGCAATACATCGGCATACCACGTGGCGCGCTGGTGTGGGTTCTCGCCGTAGCGCAGTGCCGCCCTCTTGTTCTGACGCAAGAGGAGCGTTTCGGGAAAAGCATCCGCGCCATCCGCGTCGAAGCGGCCGAGATACAAGGCGATGACTGCGTCGTAGCCCGCCGTGTGCCGAAACGCTTTGGTCGCCAGTGCACGGCGGGTCTCAATACTGGTTCCCCCGGTGCCCTTCAGTTCGTCGATCACTCGTGCATAGTCGTCGGGATCGACAACGACCGCGACGTCGGCGTGGTTCTTCGCTGCAGCACGCAACATCGCCGGACCACCGATGTCGATCTGTTCGACGGCTTCGTCGAGCGTCACGGTATCGTCGGTTACGGTAGCCTCGAACGGATAAAGATTTACCGCGATCAGGTCGATGGCTTCAAGGCCGTGTTCGGCCATCACGTCGTCATCGGTGCCTCGTCTGCCGAGCAGTCCGCCATGGATCTTTGGATGCAGTGTCTTGACACGGCCATCCATGATCTCGGGGAAGCCGGTGATTTCGGATACGTCTGTTACGGCGATACCGGCTTCGCGCAAATGGCTGGCGGTTCCACCCGTCGACAGGATCTGAACACCAAGATCGGCCAGGGCACGGGCCAGTTCGGCCGCACCGGTTTTGTCGGAAACGCTGACCAGCGCACGTTTGACAGTTCGCATCGCGTGGTTTCCCTGGGGTCAGACCCGGCTCCGACCCCACTCCGGGCGGGGTCAGAGCAGACGATAGGTTTTCAGTTTCTTGCGCAAGGTGCCGCGGTTGATGCCGAGGACGTTCGCGGCACGGCTCTGGTTGCCGTGGACGTAGTCCATCACGGCCCGCAGCAACGGTTCTTCCACTTCCCTGAGGACGAGACCGTATAAATCGCCGGGTTTGTGTCCGTTCAATTTGTTGAAGTACGACCTCAACGCTTCTTCCGTGCACTGTCGCAACGGTTTGTTTTTTGAGGTCATGTTGTCGCTGTTGTTCGACCCCCGTATCTCTGCCACGTTCTGCCCCTGTCTAGTCAAGCCGCCACTTCCCAAAAGGCGAGGCGATCAAAATAGTTTTTCGTCAGTGTCAGTTGTTCTTTGGCCGTTCCTACACGGACGACCTGTTTTCTGTAGTACTCGGAACCCGGGTTTCTCCGGCAATACCATCCGATGTGCTTCCTTGCGATACGAACCCCTTTGTTTTCGCCGTAGAAGGCGTAGAGGTTTTCCAAATGGGCGAGCATGATAGCACGGACTTTTGAACTTGTGGGCGCCGCAATTCTCGTGCCATTTTCGAGAAAAGCGTTCATTTCTTTAAAGACCCACGGCCGTCCCTGCGCCGCGCGTCCGATCATCAGACCGTCGGCTCCGGTGTACTCGATGATGCTTCGCGCTTTCTCGGGTGTGTCGATATCGCCGTTTGCAATGACAGGAATATCAACCGCGTTCCTGATTGCGCGGATGGTTTCGTATTCGGCGACGCTCTCGAAGCGGTCGGCCCCGGTTCGCCGCTGTGATCGAGCCGGTGGCGTGTCTTACTGGTCGACCACAACCGCGCATCCGATGTCACCATCTCCGACCGAGCAAAGCCGGCGC
>JAZFZN010000144.1:0-5984 GCA_036475515.1 Gammaproteobacteria bacterium | reverse complement strand
TGATTAAGCTGACGCCGCCCAATGTTGCTGCTGATCGACAACTACGACTCGTTTACTTACAACCTCGCGCAGGCGTTTCTGACGCTGGGCGAAGAGGTCGTTGTTCGACGCAACGACGAGATTTCTCTTTCAGAAGCCGACGACCTGGCACCGGACCGTCTGGTTTTGTCGCCCGGACCCGGGCGACCGGAGAACGCGGGCATCACACCGGAAATGATCGAGTACTTCGCCGGACAGGTACCGATCCTCGGCGTCTGTCTCGGGCATCAGGCGATCGTGCAGGTTTTTGGCGGTGACGTTGTACACGCGAAAGAACTGATGCACGGCAAGGCGTCCGATGTGTTTCACGACGGCAGGACGATTTACACTGGTCTTGTCGATCCTTTTGCCGCCGGTCGCTATCATTCGCTGTCGGTTGCCGACCGGTCGATCCCCGAGTGTTTTGAAATAACGGCACGCAGTGCCGATGGTGAAATCATGGGTGTACGCCACCGGGATTTGGCCATAGAGGGCGTACAGTTTCATCCCGAGAGCGTGCTGACACCGAACGGTCCAAAACTGCTGCGCAACTTCCTCGATCTGAAGATCGAGCAGACCGCGGTGGCGTGATCGGGTCACGGCTACCGATAGTCAAGTGAGGCGGTCAGCGCGGGCGGTAGAGCAGCAGTCCGACCAGTGACGAGGCGATCGCGAGCCAGCCGGGCCAGGCGGGTTCGACACTCAGACCAAGCCACAGGACGCCACCGACCAGCACCGCACCGCCGCTGATCGCCGCGTATCGCTCGACACGCCGTCTGCTCAGGTCGTTCTGTATGTCTTTCATCTCGGGGACGTTCACCCGAACAGACAAGTCGCCGTCGAGGATCTTCTGTAGCAACCCCGGAGTGAGTTGTAGCAGTTCCTGTAGTTGCACGGACAACTCCGGAAGCCGTTCCTTGATGCGTTTCAGTGCTTCTCTGCCGCTGGCACGGTCGGACATCCAGCTCTCGAGAACCGGCTTGGACGTTTTCCACAGATCGAGGTCCGGATACAACTGACGACCGAGGCCCTCGACAGCCAGCAGCGTTTTCTGCAACAACACCAGCTGCGGCTGGATTGCCATGTTGAATCGCCGGGCCGTGCGGAACAGATGCAACAGAAAACGTCCGAACGAAATGTCTTTCAGCGGCCTGTTGAATATCGGTTCGCAGACCGTGCGGATCGCCGCTTCGAATTCATCGACACGTGTACCTTTTGGGACCCAGCCCGAGTCGACGTGTAGCCGCGCGACGCGATGATAGTCGCGATTGAAAAACGCGATGAAATTCTCGGCGAGATAATGCTGGTCGCGCGGACTCAATGTGCCGACGATACCGAAGTCGACCGCCATGTATCTGGGTCTTTTCGGATCGGTGATATCGACAAAAATGTTGCCGGGGTGCATGTCGGCGTGGAAGAAGTTGTGCCGGAACACCTGTGTAAAAAAGATCTCTGCACCGTTCTCGGCCAGGACTTTCATATCCGTTCCGGCGGCACGCAGCGCATCGATGTCGCTGATCGGAATGCCTCGAATCCGTTCCATCACGAGAACATTGGGCCGTGACAGATCGAAGTACACCTGCGGCACATAGAGCAACGGAGAACCTTCGAAGTTGCGTTTGAGCTGGGCCGCGTTGCCGGCCTCGCGCATCATGTCGAGTTCGTCGAGGACGGTTTTTTCGTACTCGGATATGACTTCGATCGGCCGCAGCCTTCGTGCTTCACTCCAGTACTTCTGTGCAAGTCGTGCGAGCACGTGCAGGACTTCGAGATCGCGTTCGATGATCGGCCGCATCCGCGGACGCAGGATTTTGACAACGACATCGGTACCGTCCTTCAGCCGTGCAGCATGCACTTGTGCGATCGATGCGGCCGCTAGCGGTTCTTCGTCGAAGGATTCGAAAACCTCTTCAAGCGGTTGCTTGTATGCAGCTTCGGCGAGTTGGCGCGCCTTTTTCCCTGGAAACGGCGGGACACGATCCTGCAGTTTCGCCAGTTCGTCGGCAATGTCACGGGGCAGAAGATCGCGGCGTGTCGATATGGCCTGGCCAAACTTGACGAAGATCGGCCCGAGTTCGATCAACGCGAGTCGAAGTCGTTCTCCGACCGGCGCGTCGTGCTTGCGCCAATAGCCCGGCCATAGATGGCGGATTACCGACAACGGGCGATAAAGGTGAGTGTTTTGGACGACCTCATCGAGACCGTGTTTGACCAGGACGCGCTGGATTTTGAGGAGGCGTGTCAGGTTCCGCCAGCGGATCATCCGGGCGTTCCATCCGTGGCGGTTTTGTCGAGCTCCTGCTCGATCCTACGCAAACGTGCCTCGGTACGCTCCATATCGACACGCAGCTTGTCGACGTCAGACATGAACTCGTTCGCCTCGTGGCGTGTCGGGAGGTCGCGGGATTCTTCCTGGAAAAACTCGGTCGTGTTGCGTGCGAGTGTACTGGCCGCGCGGCGGGCCCAGTTTGTAACACCACGAACGACGTTGCCGACCTGCCGGGCCGGGATATCGCCGACCAGACGCGACAGTTCCTCTTCCCAGTCCGGCCACGCGTGATTCAGCAGCTGTTGCACATTCTCGGCGACATCGGTGTCGCCGTATATTTTCAACACGCCGCTACGAAACAGCTTGTCGCTGGTCTCGATACCAAGACGTGCAAATGCAAATGTGCTGCCGGTAACGGTGGCGTCGGCTTCACTGGCATCGCTACGTGAAAGCCGCACACCGTCGGAACTGAATTCGAACAAAACGCCGAGTCCTATGTCCTCAGCCGAAACGACGAAACGCTTGCCATCGAGTTGTTCGAGTAGCGCGCGTGCCGGCGTGCTGTCAACGATGTTCCGGTTGATCAGTTTTTCGATTGGTTCAAACATTACTTACAACACTCAAACACGATAACCACAGTGCAAAGCCACGATGCCACCACTGATGTTCTGGTACCCGCAACGTTCGAAGCCGGCATCCTCCATCATCGTCTTCAGAGTCTCCTGGTCCGGGTGCACGCGAATCGACTCGACCAGATAGCGGTAACTGTCAGCGTCGCCTGTTACGAGACCACCAAGACGTGGCAGCACGCTGAACGAGTAGCGGTCATAGATTTTTCCGATGACTTTCGAGGCAGGTTTCGAAAACTCCAGGATCAATAGCTGCCCGCCGGGTCGCAGTACACGAAACATCGACCGCAATGCTGCGTCCTTGTCGGTCACATTGCGCAGTCCAAAACCGGTCGTGACGCAATCAAATGAACGTTCCGGAAATGGCAAGGATTCCGCATTGGCGATGACGAAACGCGTATTTCCGGCAAGACCGTCGTCGAGCATGCGTGAACGGCCGTTCGCAAGCATCGCCGGGTTGATGTCGCTCATGACGACCAGTCCGTCGTCACCCGCCTTCCGCGCCAGTGCCGCCGTGAGATCGCCGGTGCCGGCAGCCACGTCGAGTGCCTTCTGCCCCGGCTTGAGTAGAGCCTTGTCGATGGCAAGACGCTTCCAGAGCCGGTGCACGCCGAACGACATGAGGTCGTTCATCAGGTCGTAACGGTCCGCAACGGATTCGAATACTTCGTGAACGCGCCCCGTCTTTTCGTCCGGCGATATGCGTTCGAATCCGAAATCCGTCGTTTGTCGCTCGTCGTTCATTCGGTTTCCACGGTCTTACGTGTATGCCCGGCTTCAGCGAGGCGTTCGAGATACCGGTTCCAGTTTTTCTCCTGTTCCTCGCCCAACTCGTAAAGTACTTTCCATGAGTAAAGCCCCGTATCGTGGCCATCGCTGAATGTCAGCTTCACGGCATAGTTCCCGATCGGTGCGATTGCGGTAATGGTCACGGCCTCCTTGCCGGTTACGAGGACCGGTTCACCCGGACCGTGACCACGCACTTCAGCAGAAGGTGAGAACACCCTCAGATATTCGCAAGGCAACACGAACTTCCGGCCGTTTCCGAACACGACTTCGAGTGCGCGCGACTTGCGGCGCAGTTTGATCTCGGTGGGTCTCGGTTGCTCGTTCACGGGACCGCAGATTGTAAACCAAGGTGCGGCAACGAGCCTGGTTTTCAGCGGTTTTGTTCGACGGTGCTAAAGAATGTACCGGCTCAGGTCTTCGTTCTTTGCAAGCTCCCCGACGTGTTCGTCGACATAGGCGGCATTGATCTCCACAGAGCTGCCGTCGCGATCCGATGCGGTGAATGAAACGTCCTCGATCAGTCTTTCGAGAACGGTATGCAGGCGACGCGCACCGATATTCTCGGTCGACTCATTGACCTGGAACGCGATCTCAGCGATACGGCGTACACCGTCTTCAGTGAAGCGCAGCGTGAAACCCTCCGTACCGATCAGCGCTTCGTATTGCTCGGTCAGCGACGCATCCGGTTCGGTGAGGATTCTCTCGAACTCATCGGCTTTCAACGCGTCGAGTTCAACCCGGATCGGGAAGCGGCCCTGCAATTCCGGAATCAGATCGGATGGTTTCGCGACGATAAACGCACCGGACGCGATGAACAAAATATGATCTGTCTTGACCATCCCATACTTCGTAGTGATCGTGGAACCTTCCACCAAAGGCAACAGATCACGTTGTACGCCTTCACGTGACACGTCGGCACCGGCGTACTCCGAACGTTTTGCGATCTTGTCGAACTCGTCGATGAAGACGATACCGTTCTGTTCGACATTGTCGACGGCGCGCAACTTGATGTCTTCTTCGTTGACCATCTTCGCCGCTTCTTCGTCGATCAGCAGCTTGTAGGCCTCTCTGACCTTTAGTTTGCGCGTACGTGTTCTGGTTCCTGCGAGATTCTCAAACATGCCCTGTAACTGAGTCGTCATGTCTTCCATGCCCGGTGGAGCCATGATCTCGACACCGATCGGTATGGCGCGTGTGTCGATCTCGATTTCCCGGTCGTCCAGTTGTCCTTCGCGAAACATCTTGCGGAACTTCTGTCGGGTATCCGTTTCTGGTTGCACCGCATCGGTGTCGGCGAAGCCGATGTTTCGCGAAGACGATGGCAGCAATATTTCGAGAATCCGGTCTTCCGCAGCGTCTTCTGCCCGGTGTCGAACCTTGCTCATTTCTTCTTCGCGGGTCAGCTTGACAGAGACGTCGACGAGGTCCCGCACGATCGAGTCGACCTCACGACCGACATAGCCGACTTCGGTGAACTTCGTCGCTTCGACCTTGATGAACGGTGCTTTGGCCAGGTGTGCCAAACGACGTGCGATTTCGGTTTTGCCGACACCGGTCGGACCGATCATAAGAATGTTTTTTGGTGTTATCTCTTCCCGGAGACCGTCGTCTACCTGCATTCGACGCCAGCGGTCACGCAACGCAATCGCGACAGCGCGTTTGGCCTTGTCCTGTCCGACGATGTGTTTGTCCAGTTCCTTGACGATTTCTCTGGGGGTCATTTGAGACATGGCCGTCAGCCGAGTTCCTCGATGGCGATGTTCGTGTTCGTGTAGACGCAGATGTCAGCGGCGATTGACAGGCCTTTCTCTACAATGGTTTTTGCATCGAGTTCAGTATTCTCCAGTAACGCCGTTGCCGCAGCACGGGCATAGGAACCACCAGAGCCGATCGCCATCAGGTCGTCCTCAGGTTCTATGACATCGCCATTGCCGGAAATAATCAGCGATTTTTCGGCGTCGGCGACACACAACAATGCTTCCAGCCGGCGCAGCATACGGTCGCCACGCCAGTCTTTTGCAAGTTCGATCGCGGCGCGTGTCAAATTCCCGTACTTCTCCAACTTGCTTTCAAAGCGTTCGAACAAGGTAAAGGCATCGGCAGTGCCGCCGGCGAATCCCGCGAGCACGTGCTCGTCGTGCAGCCGCCGTACTTTACGGGCGTTACCCTTCATGACGGTGTCGTTCATAGACACCTGCCCGTCGCCACCCATCGCGACTTTGCCGTCGCGACGCACCGACAAGATCGTCGTGCCTCGGTACTGTTCCATAGCGGTTTCC
>JAZFZN010000143.1:0-14858 GCA_036475515.1 Gammaproteobacteria bacterium | reverse complement strand
TGAGCTCAAGCTGTTGATTGAAAAGGATTTTGCCTGCCTGAAACCACGCGATGACGAAGACGAATCCGACCTGTTTCAACACCCGCAAGAGCAGACCGAGTGTTGATGCGATGAACGACGAACGCGATCCACGCAGAACGGTTATCAAGACACCGAAGGAATCCGCCGCCGGAATACCGGCAGTCGTTGTCAGTGCACGCGATGCCGTAAGAAAAGTCGGTCCGATCAAAGGACTCGGCTTGTTGCTGAAACTGAACCAGGTCGGCGGCTTCGATTGTCCGGGTTGTGCGTGGCCCGACCCGACACCGCGTAAGTTGTTCGAGTTCTGCGAAAACGGTGCCAAGGCGGTTGCGGACGAGGCGACGAAGAAACGCGTGACACGCGCGTTTTTCGAGCGATGGTCCGTTTCGGAGCTTGCGAAGAAAAGCGGTCGCTGGTTGAACGGGCAGGGTCGCTTGACCGAACCGATGGTCAAGCAACCGAATTCGGATCATTACGAACCCATTTCGTGGGACAAAGCGTTTTCACTGATCGCGAATCATCTGAACACACTCGAGTCACCGGATCACGCTGCGTTTTATACGTCTGGACGCACGTCGAACGAGGCCGCGTTTTTGTATCAGTTGTTCGTACGTCGCTATGGCACCAACAATTTGCCCGACTGTTCGAACATGTGTCACGAATCCAGTGGCACGGCGATGAATGAAACAATCGGTTCCGGCAAGGGCACCGTCACTCTGGAAGATTTTCAACTGGCCGATGCGATCTTCGTCGTCGGTCAGAATCCCGGTTCGAATCATCCACGCATGCTCGCCACGTTGCAGGCAGCGAAGCGCAACGGTGCGACCATTGTCAGTGTGAATCCGCTCGATGAGACGGGTCTGAAGCGTTTCCGCAATCCACAGGAGGTTTCCGGTGTCGTGGGTCGCGGTACGCCTTTGGCGGACTTCAAACTCCGCATCGGGGTCAACGGCGATGTCGCGGTTTTCAAGGGCATCATCAAACACATGCTCGAAGAAGACGCACGCGGTCGCGACGTGCTCGACCACGATTTCATCGCTCAGTACACGTCCGGCTTCAAAGAATTCCGTCGCGACATCGAAGCAACACCGTGGGACGAGATCCTGGAAGCCAGCGGGGTCACACGCGAAGACATCGACAAGGCCGCCGAGATCGCGATGACGGCCGAGCGAACTTTGTGTTGCTGGGCGATGGGCATCACGCAACACAAGAACGCGGTCGCAAACATCCAGGAGATCGTCAATTTTCTGCTGTTGCGCGGCAATCTTGGTAAGCCCGGTGCGGGGGCCTGTCCGGTTCGCGGGCACAGCAATGTGCAAGGTGACCGAACGATGGGTATCTGGGAGAAACCCACGCCTGCTTTTCTAGACGCGCTGGCCGACGAGTTTGGGTTCGATCCCCCCACGGAACACGGTTACGACACCGTCGACACCATCCGGGCGATGGCGGCCGGTCGCATCAAGGTGTTCTTTGCAATGGGTGGCAACTTTGCCGCTGCGACCCCGGATACCCATTACACAGCGGACGCGATACGCGACTGCGAGCTGACCGTACAGGTATCAACAAAACTGAACCGATCGCACGCAATCACGGGTAACACCGCGCTGATCCTGCCTGCGCTTGGACGAACCGAACGCGACCTGCAACCGGCCGGACGGCAGTTCGTGACCGTCGAGAACTCGATGGGTGTTATCCAGCGTTCCGAGGGCTCGTTGAAGCCGGCGGCGGAGCAGTTGAAAAGCGAGGTGCGTATCGTCGGCGAACTGGCACAGGCAACATTCGGCGAAGACGATTCAGTGGACTGGCCTGGTCTGGCAGACGACTACGACCGGATCCGCGATCACATCTCGCGTGTCGTACCGGGTTTCGATAACTTCAACACACGCATCCGCGAAAACGGCAGTTTTGTTTTGCCACATCCGGTGCGGGATGAGCGCAAGTTCAACACCGCAACAGGCCGTGCGTTGTTCACCGTGCATCCGATCGATAAGCCCGATCTGGGCGACGACCGCTATCTGATGACGACCATCCGCAGTCACGACCAGTTCAATACCACCGTATACAGCCTGAACGATCGTTATCGCGGTATCAGCAACGGACGTCGTGTGTTGTTCATGAACAAACGGGACATCACAGCGGGTGGGCTGAATGACGGCGACATCGTCGACATCACCAGTCATTTCAACGGAGAGCAACGCACAGCGACCGGATTCCGGATCGTCGCGTACGACATTCCGGCGGGCTGTGTGGCGTCGTACTATCCGGAGACCAACGAGCTCGTTGCAGTCGACAGCGTCGCCGACGGCAGCAACACGCCGGCCTACAAGTCGGTAGAGGTCAGTGTCTCGCGGTCCCGCTGACCCCGGCCGGAGTCCAGTTCCTGAACGTTCACCAGTTGCCGCGCGAGATCGGCGGGTTGGCCCTGCTCGCAGTCACTTTTGCTTCTTGGTTGCTCAAGGGACACGGTCTGGTATCCCGGGGTTTGTTCAAGGCCGGGTTGCTTGGGGAGTGGACCGCCGGCGCCTTTCGGTGTTCGAACGCACGCAACATCGTTGAATGACGTCTGTCTGATCCGACTCCGCTTGGCTGTTTTTGTGGGGTCACTGTCATTGCAGCCAAGCGGCAGGAGTTCTAAGGTTGTAGTCAACCCAACTCCGGCAGACAGGTGTTGCAATGAAACGTCGTGAATTCCTGAGATCAGCTGCGACCGCAGGCGTCGCTCTTGGTCCGGTTGCTGCGGGTATCGGCCCGTTGTCGGCTTCGGCCGGGCAACAACCGTATGCCGCGCGTCCGATCGTCAATCCTGATCCACTGATACCTCCGAAATCAGGCAAGATCAACGTCGCATTCGCGATCGCGGATGGCGCGACCATCATCGACTTCTGTGGACCCTGGGAAGTATTCCAGGACGTCCACGTGCACAGTCGTGGTGAAACGATGGACGAAATGATGCCGTTTCGGCTGTACACAGTTGCCGCAACGGCCGATCCGATCACGGCGAGCGGTGGTATGAAGATCATGCCGAACTACACCGTCGCCAACGCACCGGAACCGGATGTGGTCGTCGTGCCCGCACTCAGCGGCAACAAGGTTCTGCACCTGTGGCTGGCAAAGGTTGCGCCACAAACGGATGTCACGATGTCGGTCTGCACCGGTGCGTTCCAGCTCGCACGCGCCGGACTCCTGGACGGTCTGGTTGCGACGACGCACCATGATTTCTACGACCACTTCGAAGACGAGTTTCCGGAGATCGAACTCCAACGCGGATCGCGGTTCGTTGAAAACGAACGCATCTCGACCGCCGGTGGTCTGACGTCCGGCATAGATCTGGCGTTGCACGTGGTCGAACGCTATTTCGGCCGCGACGTGGCGCAATGGACCGCAGACTACATGGAATACCAGAGCGACAGCTGGAAAGTCTGAACGGAGCGTATCGTGAGTGGAAGAAAACCCCATCGGGTCGTCGGGTTGACCTACCCGGACGGCCAGATTCTCGACATCGTTGGACCGCTGGAGGTGTTCTCACGCACAGCGCGCTGGCTCCGTGACAAAGGCTATCTGCGAGACAACGCGTACGAAGTCGAAGTCGTCGCACCCCAGTCGGGTCCTGTGCGTATGTCGTCCGGCATCGAGTTGATCGCGAAGCGTTCGTACAAGAATGTTCGTCGGATCGATACGTTGTTCGTTGCCGGCGGCATCGGTTGTAGTGCAGCCAGCGCAGACGAAGACCTCGTTCGCTGGATTCGACGTCAGTCGGGGCGGGTGCAGCGTGTCGCGTCAGTGTGTACCGGTGCTATGCTGCTCGCAAAAGCCGGCGTCCTGAATGGCCACAAGGCGACCACGCACTGGGCCTACTGCGACATGCTGGCCCACGACTACCCTCGTGTCGACGTCGATGAAGACGCGATTTTCGTACGCGAAGGCAACCTGTATACGTCGGCGGGCGTTACCGCCGGGATGGACTTGGCACTGGCACTGATCGAAGAAGACTGGGGCAGGGAGGCCGCGCTCGCGGTCGCACAGGAACTCGTCATGTTCATGAAACGCCCCGGTGGGCAGTCGCAGTTCAGCAGCATGATGAGTGCTCAACATTGTTCGGCCACCCGCTTCAAGGATCTGTTGTTGTGGATCCAGAAACACCTGGGCGAAGATCTTTCCGTCGAGCGTCTGGCCGGCAAGTTGGCCATGAGTCCCCGCAATTTTGCACGCAGCTTCGTACGTGAGACCGGCGAAACACCGGCGAAACACATCCAACGGGTCAGACTCGAGGCCGCACGGCGGGAACTCGAGGAACGCCGCGGCAGCGCCGAACAGATTGCCGCAAGTTGTGGTTTTGGCACCTCCGAAACGATGCGCCGCACGTTCATCAGACACCTGCGAATCTCTCCGAATGAGTACCGCAACCGGTTCCGCAGCGCCGCGAACGCGTGAATCCCGAGAGCACTCATCCCACCCAAAAACTGGCGGCCACCGGCATACCGACTAATATTCCCCCGTAGGGGTGCCCCCGGAATGGGTGCCTGTCCGATCCGATTCAAACAAGGGCTAGAAATGACTGAACAATACGACAAATTTGCCGAAGTCTGCGGCCACCTGAAACGTGTGCGGGACGAACTCGCGTTGCAAATGCATCTGGGTTCGAAAGAAGCTCAGGCCGAGTGGGGAGAACTGGAAGGCAAATTCAAGGAGTTGATGGCGCGTGCCGAAATCGACCAGAGCGTCGACGAAATCGAGGATGCGATGACAACACTTGGCAGGAGACTGAAGACTGGCTACGAGAGACTCGCAAAAGCGTTATCTGAGAAGGCCTGAAGTTTTAGACAGTTGAGTTGTGCCTGCAGTCCGGTTCAGGACGCTAGAGGTCGATCGTATACGATTCATCCTCGCCGGGTTCGTCGTTGTGGTCGCCGAGAAATTTCCTGTTTATATGCAGACTGATCGCTGCCAACACGTCGTCGGTCAGTTCCAGCGCGCCGGCAATGCTTTCGATCTGGCGCCAGGCTTCATGTCGTTCGCGTATCGCGGGATTTGCCTGGTTGATCGTTTCCGACACCTGGATTCCGGCTTCGTCATAAAGCACATTCTCCTCGTTAACGGTATCACCGCGATCACGGAGGTTTTTCTCGGCCACGATCAGCTCGGACCATGCCATGCACCAGCGATGTAGAAATGGTGCTTCCTCCTGTCGCAATTTCCGTTCCTTCTGCAGAATCGGCACGATATAGCGGCATACTTCCTGGGCAACTTCGTCGGTCAGCCCCAACAGCTGAAAGTCCTCGAGAGCGATGCGGTGAGTGCCGGTTCTTTCGGCAGTGCTGTTGGCGCTGCCGATTACCAGGCGGTACGGTTTGCCCCGCCCGGTTTTCTGATCGGTGCCGCCACGGCGCTTTCTTCTGCGGAAGATCATGGTCAGGAACTTCTTGAAACCCAGTGACCATAATCCGAATCGGCCCGATGGGACGTGACGCCGGTCACGCCGTCGTGTGGTCGTGCGTTGCGCCTTCGGGAAGCTGCCGGTAGGCTTTTCCGCAGGTTTTCCCCTGCCCGAATCGGTGATCCGATGCGATTCAGACTCCAGACGGCAGCATTGCTGTCGTTTTTGTTCGGTTCTGTAGCGACCGCGGCGACACTGACGGCCGAGGACCTGTGGGATCTGAAGCAATTGGGTCCACCTGCGGTCTCGCCGGACGGTGAATCCGTCGCGGTGGTCGTATCGGGCTTCGATTTCGAAGCCAACAAGTGGTCGATGGAGCTTTGGGTGCTGCCGAGCGACGGCGGAGCGGGTGAACGTCTTTCCGAAGGTCTCGCGGGCAACGCGGTTGCATGGAGTTCGGACGGAACCACCATCGCTTACATCGGGCGACCCGAAGGCGAGCGGGGTTCGCAGTTGTTTTTGCGACCCGTTGCAGGCGGTGCGGCCGAGCGTCTCACCGATGTCCCCGGGGGCGTTGCGGCGCCAAAGTTTCTCCCGGGTGGTTCGCGCGTCGTGTTCGTGACGTCCGTGTTTCCCGGCTTCGAAAGTTTTCCGGAAGAACGCAACCGTTTCGAGAAGCACAAAAACCGCGCGACGAAAGCGATGGAGTGGGACAAGGCTCCTGTCCGCTGGTGGGACCGTTGGCTGGATGAACGCGAACCACACCTGTTTTCGGTCAGCGTCGACGGAGGGGAACCAGTACCGATCACCGTCGAGAGCGGTTTGTCGTTACCCCGGCGCACACGGAGCAGGTTGCCGGGCACAGACGTCTACGACATTTCACCCGATGGCGACGAGGTCGTTTTCGTCGCCAACGACGCCAAGACCGGTGTGCGTCCGAACTTCGATCTGTACGTGGTCCCGTCATACGGTGGCGAGGCGCAAAACATCACGCTGGATAACCGCGCCGCCGATCTGTATCCGCGCTACAGCCCCAATGGTCGCTGGATTGCGTTCTCGCGCCAGACGACCGCCGGATTCGACGGAGATACACGACGGTTGATGCTGTTCAACCGGCGTTCGCGTGGGCTGGAGAACCTGACCTTGAACTGGGACCGGTCGGCCGAAATGTTTGAGTGGTCCCCGGATTCGAAAACGCTGTTCGGTGTTGTCGATGACGCAGGCCTGAATCGCGTGTACCGGTTCGACAAGTCCGGTGGTATGCCACGCGCGATGACGACGATTACGTCTGTCGGCTCCATCGCGATTGCGGGCCGTGGCCCTGTACTCGTCGGTCTGGAAGAATCCTTCACACAACCTCGGACACTGGTTCGTATCAATCCGCGCAGCGGTCGTACAACGAAGATATCGATTTTCAATGATGGTGCACTGAACGCTATCTGGTTCGGTCGCTATGAAAGTCAGATCGTCGAAGGCGCCGGTTCCGAACCCCTGGGGGTCTGGATCAATTATCCGCCGGACTTCAACGAAGAACGATGCTGGCCTGTTGTAGTCCTGTTGCATGGTGGACCGCATCGTTCGGCGAAGAATGAATTCCATCGACGCTGGAACGCGCAACTGTTTGCGTCGTGGGGATATGTCGTGGTTTCCCCGAACTTCCACGGATCCAGTGGCTACGGCCATCGCTTTGCGGATTCGATCACACGCAATCCGGCGGACTTCCCGTACGAAGATGCGATCTTGCTCGCACGCTGGTTGTCGGATCAGGTCTGGGTGGATCCCGGACGCATGGCGGCTGCCGGCGCCAGTTTTGGCGGGTTCATAATAGCGGTACTGCAGGGCCGTACACACCCGTTCCGCACGCTGATCGGTCATGCGACCTTGTATGACCGAATTTCTGAATATGCTGCAGACTATGGTGCTGACAAACGCCGACACGGTGAGCAATGGGAGCAGCCTGAATTCTTTCGGCTCTATTCGCCACACGACCGCGCGGCCGGGTTCAGAACGCCGATGTTGCTGACGCACGGTGCCCGGGATTACCGTATTCCGCTCGAACAGTCTCTCGAGTTGTTCAATACTTTGCAGAACCGCGGTGTTCGCAGTCGGCTGATCGTCTATCCGGACGAGGGACACTGGATCAGCAAACCACCGAACTCGGTGCACTGGTACGCGAGCATTCGCGACTGGTTGTCGGAGCAACTGGCACCCGTATCAGCCGAAGAGGCGACGCAGTGACGCCTACATAGCCACAGGTCTACCCCTTACCCATTCCGAGGCGAGATTGAGTGAGAGGCCCCACATTGATCGATCGCAGTGACGGGTAGGGACGCATAGACGTCATGTGACGCAGAGCAGCGCACATGCTGCAGCGCCGGTTTCCGATATGATCAAAGGTCCGCCAAAGCAATTTACACCACGAATGAGCACATCGATCGATCACAAGCTTCTGGGTGCCGGTGTCCCTGAAGAGAGATGGCCGCGCACACCGCCCACGGCGCAGGGCATTCCTGAACCGGGGCCGTATGGTTTTGATCTCGACTCACCGGATCTGTATTTGAATCGCGAGTTGACGTGGCTCAATTTCAACTGGCGTGTTTTACATGAAGCCGAAGATCACCGTACTCCACTGCTCGAGCGCCTGAAGTTTCTCGCGATCGTCGGAAGCAACCTCGACGAGTTTCTGATGAAGCGCATCGGCGGTTTGAAACAACAGGTCGGCGCCGGAATTACAAAACTCACAGTCGACGGTCGCACACCACAACAGCAGATCGAGGAGTGCAATACTGTTGTCGCCCAGGTCCGTCGGAAACATCGGCAGCTGTTTGGTGAGTTGCGTGAAGAACTGCGCCCTTACCGTATCCGGCTGTCCACGTATGGTGAACTGACACATTTCGAACAAGCGCAGCTACGCGAGTACTACCGGAACAACATTTTCCCGTTGATCACGCCGCAAGCTACAGATCCCGCGCACCCGTTCCCGTTCATTTCGAATCTTTCGATCAATCTGTTCGTCACACTACGCGACGCTGACGAACGTTCGCGCATAACGCGTGTGAAAGCACCGATCGGGCCTGACGTGCCGGGGATTCTAAAAGTCGGCGATACGAGCACCTACGTGGCGCTCGAGAACGTCATCGCAAACAATCTCGATCTGTTGTTCCCGGGTATGGAAGTCCTCGGCTGCGAGTTCTTCAAGGTCATACGCAATGCGAACACGGAACGCGACGAAGAAAGCGCCGACGATCTTCTGGCGATGATTGAGTCAGAATTGAGAAACCGCAAGTTCGCCCCGGTCGTCGCTATGGATGTGGTGCGCGGAATGTCCGCTGCGCATCAGCGACTTTTGGCGAGGGAATTGGGTCTGGACGAGAAGACCGATGTGACGTCGGTCGACCCGCCACTCGACAGGGCAGACATCATCGAAATCGCTGGTCTGGATGTAGCGGAACTGAGAGATCCACCACACCAGCCGGTCGACCACCCGGAGTTGCCGCTGGATGAGAATTTCTTCGACCTCGTGCGCGAGAAGGGCTCAGTACTCGTGCAACACCCCTATCAGTCGTTTTCGAGTTCCGTAGAGCGTTTTCTGAAAACCGCGGCTCAGGATCCGGATGTGCACGCCATCAAGATGTCACTGTATCGGACGTCGAGACATTCGAATGTAATCGAACACCTTGTCGAAGCCGCACGCAACGGGAAACAGGTTGCGGTTGTCGTGGAATTGAAGGCACGGTTCGACGAGCAGGCCAACATAGACTGGGCGCGCTACCTGGAAGAAGCTGGCATTCACGTCACCTACGGCGTCGTCGGTCTGAAAACCCATTGCAAACTGATACTGGTCGTGCGACGCGACGCGGATGGACTGCGTTGCTACACACATTTCGGTACCGGCAATTACCATTCGGAAACCGCACGCGCCTACAGTGATCTCGGTCTGTTCAGTTTCGATCCGGATCTCGGTGACGACGCGACCGAGTTGTTCAACTATCTAACCACGGGATTTGTGGCCCAACGGCGTTACAAGAAACTGTTGACTGCGCCACGACGCATGAAACTGGCGCTGCTGTATAAGATAAAACGCGAGATCGAACTACACAGCGAAGAGACGCCCGGATGCATTCAATTTCAGTTGAATGCCCTGGAGGATTCGGACATCACCCGGGCTTTGTATCTGGCATCCCAGGCGGGTGTGAAAGTGGATCTCATTGTGCGTGATACATGTTGTTTGCGGCCGGGTATTGCAGGGCTGTCCAAAAATGTGCGTGTTGTCAGCATCGTTGGCCGTTTTCTCGAACACGGCCGGATCTACCACTTTGGTGGCGGTAGCCGACCCGAGTACTACATCGGATCGGCAGACTGTATGAAACGTAATCTGAGTATGCGCGTTGAAACGTTGGTACCGGTGGAGCGACCAGAGCTTCAGGAAGAGCTGCAGACCATACTGGACCTGCAGCTCAACGATCAGCGCAGTGCCTGGGAGATGCAGCCCGACGGCAGCTATGTACAACGCCAACCGGATTCGTCGTCGCCGGAGGCGCAGAAGAGTTCGCAGGAAAAACTCATTGAGAGGGCGGTCTTCAGATCCCTAACTCAATAAGCCTCGTCGTTCCCCAGCAGGCCCCGCCCCGGCGTTGGTCCGCTCACGATCCTCGCTATCTGCTCGTTCACTGATACAATCGAGCGCTTTTGTAGCTGCGTGTACACGTTTTGGCCAATCCTGATCCCGCCTACAAAGGTCTGAGACGTCTCGTCAGCGCGACTAAAAACTCAATCACCGGTCTCGGTGTTGTCTGGCGCAACGAAGAGGCGTTCCGCCTCGAAGTCCTGCTTGCGGCGATATTGATTCCGTCCGCATTCTGGCTCGGAGAAACGGGTGTGGAGCGCGCGCTGCTGATCGGTTCGGTCCTGGTTGTGATGATCACAGAACTCCTGAACACGGCCGTTGAAGCTGCGATCGACCGCATCGGTCCCGAGCATCATGAACTGTCCGGGCGCGCCAAAGACATCGGGTCGGCGGCGGTTTTCCTCAGTCTCGTTCTCGGCGGTGTCGTTTGGGGGTTGATCGCATGGGGGCGGTTCGCCTGACGCCGGCACTATGTCTACGACGATCAAAATGGCAGCTGGCGTTCGGGACACTGCGCGGACGATGGAGAGATCGGTAGCCGTTGTAAGCCATCAGCAGGGGGTCGACACCGCGATCGATGCGGCAATCGGCTGGCTGAAGAGCAACCAGGAACCCGAGGGCTTCTGGGTCGGGATGCTCGAGTCGAATGCCTGTATCGAGGCGGAATGGCTGCTCGCGTTTCATTTTCTCGGTTTGCGGGACGACCCGAAGGTGCCGGGACTGATCGAAGGCATCCTGAATCGCCAGCGCGACGACGGCGCGTGGGAGGTCTACTACGACGCGCCCTTCGGCGACATCAACGCGACCGTTGAATGCTATGTAGCGCTACGCGCCTATGGGTACGACAAGGACTCGCCGGCGCTGGCAAAAGCACGCGCATGGATCCTCGGTCACGGCGGTTTGTCCGGAATACGCGTCTTCACCCGCTACTGGCTCGCGTTGTTCGGCGAGTGGCCGTGGCACAGGACGCCGAACCTGCCGCCTGCGGTCATATTCAATCCAAAGTGGTTCCCGTTCAACATTTACAACTTTTCGTCCTGGGCCCGGGCAACACTGCTTCCACTCGCCATCTTGTCGGCACGGCGCCCGGTGAAGCCTCTGCCTTGTGGGCCCCTCGACGAGTTGTATCCGGGGGGACGTGACCGGTTTGATTTTTCGTTGCCAAAAAAGGGGCGGGTGTTTTCGCTCGAACGGCTGCTTCTGATCTCAGACCGCCTGTTGCACGGCTTTCATAGCATCGGGTTGACGCCGGCGCGGGAGAAAGCCATCCGTTGCATCATCGACTGGATCGTTGTCCATCAGGACGAG
The DNA here is from genome assembly GCA_036475515.1 of Gammaproteobacteria bacterium. Lineage (GTDB taxonomy): Bacteria > Pseudomonadota > Gammaproteobacteria > Steroidobacterales > JAZFZN01 > JAZFZN01. The sequence goes on along the minus strand of JAZFZN010000143.1, from coordinate 3,528 downwards.
GACGGAGCATGGGGCGGAATCCAACCGCCGTGGATCTACAGTCTGATGGCGTTGCACGAAGAGGGCTACGCGCTCGATCATCCGGTGATCGCCAAGGGACTCGATGCGCTGAATCAGCACTGGCAATACGAACGTGACGGTGCACTGCATATCCAGGCGAGCGAATCGCCGGTCTGGGATACCTTACTGGTCTTGCTTGCGTTGCTCGATTGCGGGATGGACGTGCATCAAAATCCGTCGATGCAGCGTGCATTGAGGTGGATTCTGGACATGCAAATCGATGCTTCGGGTGACTGGCAAGTCAAAGTGCCGCACGTCGAACCCGGTGGTTGGGCATTCGAACGGGCCAATACCTGGTATCCGGACGTCGACGACACCGGCGTTGCGCTGGTTGTGCTGGCGCGGCTGCGGAACGGTGGTTTTGAAGAAAAGCGGATCGCCAACGCACTCAGACGGGCGAAGAACTGGGTCTCCGCGATGCAGTGCAAGAACGGCGGTTGGGCCGCATTCGACAAGGACAACGACAAACCGATTCTGACGAAGATCCCGTTTTGCGACTTTGGTGAAGCGCTGGACCCACCGAGTGTCGATGTGACCGCCCACGTGCTCGAAGCGTACGGCTTGCTGGGCATGCGCGACGACGAAGCGGTGTGCAGAGCACTCGCCTATGTGAAGTCGGAGCAGGAAAGCGACGGAAGCTGGTTCGGTCGTTGGGGTGTCAACCACATCTACGGTACGGGCGCTGCGTTGCCGGCCCTGGCCGCTCTCGGCGAGGACATGAACGCCGAATATGTCCGTCGTGCGGCCGACTGGATGATCGCCCATCAGAACGACGACGGTGGCTGGGGCGAATCCTGTGCGTCCTATATGGATCCGGCGATGCGTGGACGCGGCGACAGCACCGCATCACAGACCGGGTGGGCGTTGATGGCACTGCTGGCGATTGGTTCGCCGGACCATCGAGGTTCGATCGAGAAAGGTGTCGGCTTTCTGGTCGCGACACAACGGGACGATGGAACCTGGGACGAGCCACAGTTCACCGGTACGGGATTCCCGGGCTACGGTGTCGGCGAACGCATCGAGTTGGATGACGACAGCCTCGGCGGGCGGCTCGGGCAGGGTGCCGAGCTGGCGCGCGGATTCATGATCAACTACAACATGTACCGGCACTACTTCCCATTGATGGCACTCGGTCGTGCGCGCAGTTATCTGAACAGGGACATCTAGTTGCATCGCCGCGTCGGCTTCTGGCTCGGTCTTTTCCTGCATGTGGCCATGCTGGCCGCACCGGCCCCGGAGGCGTTGTCACTCCCGGCCTGGCACACGGCAGCAATCGCGGTCCTGATGGCGGTCTGGTGGGTCACGGAAGCCTTGCCGATCTCGGCGACTGCACTGGTCCCGCTCGTACTATTGCCCCTCTACGGTGTTTCAGGAATCCGTGAAGCCGCCGCACCATACGCCAACCCGGTGATTATCCTGATGCTCGGTGGATTCCTGATCGCGCTCGCGATGCAACGCTGGAACCTGCACCGCCGCATCGCGTTCAACGTGTTGGCGCGTTTCGGCAAGCGCCCCGACCATATGGTTCTGGGCTTCATGGTCGCGACCGGTTTCATGAGCATGTGGGTGCTGAATACGGCGACCGCGCTGATGATGCTGCCGGTGGCCCTGTCGGTTGCCGATGTGCTGGCGCCGAAAGACAGTGACGATCCGGACAGCCGGAATTTTGCCCTGGCGTTGTTGTTGTCCGTGGCCTATGCGGCGAGTATCGGTGGTGTCGGCACACTCGTCGGTACCGCACCGAACGCACTCGTCGCCGCTTTCATGCTCGAAAACTACAACGTCGATATCGGTTTTGCGGACTGGCTCGTATTTGGTCTGCCATTCGTCATCGTGATGTTGCCGCTGGGCTGGTGGGTGTTGACACGCTGGGCCTATCCCTTTTCGCTTCGCGAAGACGGCCGGGCGGCCGAGGTCGTGGTCAACGAGTTGCGCAAACTCGGTCCGTTCAGTGTCCCCGAGAAACGGGTTGCCATTGTTTTTACGATCGTTGCCGTTCTGTGGCTCATCAGGAAACCTCTGCAGGCTGCTTTCGATGGCTTCGGCCCGGTTGCCGGGTTGACCGATGCAAGCATCGGAATCGGCGGTGCGCTGTGCCTGTTCATTCTGTCGGCAGGAGCGGGGAAGCGCGAGCGGCTGCTCGATGGCGCTGCACTGCGCCGGGTACCGTGGGATGTGCTCGTTCTTTTTGGGGGCGGCATCAGTCTGGCGGTAGCGATTGCTTCGACCGGGCTGTCCGAGTGGATCGGTCTGACGCTGTCCGCGCTGGCCGGCTGGCCGTTGCTGACGCTCATTTTTGCGCTGGTCGTCATCGTCGTGTTCCTGACCGAACTGACGAGCAATACCGCTACGACGGCGACGTTTCTGCCCGTTCTTGCGGCCATTGCGTCGATGGCTGCGTATGACAATTTGTACCTGCTCGTACCAGCGGCGATCTCGGCCAGTTGTGCGTTTATGCTGCCGGTCGCCACACCACCGAACGCGATTGTGTTCGCTTCGGGACGCATCCACATTCCGGAAATGATCCGCGCCGGTGTGCGGATGAATCTGGTCGCGATACCTGTGATCGCGTTGCTGTCCTACCTGCTGGTGCCGCTGCTGCTCTGATCCCGCTCGTTCTGAATCAATTCCTGCTTATTTCCCGGGGTGTGGAATTTTTACAACACAACACGGTCCACAAGTTGGAGCCGATCTCATTCGATTTGTTGTGCAATGACAACAGACGTGAGCTAAGCTACGAAAACTGACACATTTATTGCTAAATCAAGACTCCGAAGGCCGGCGCGCGAATTCGTTGCGACCGGTCCAATAAAGAGAGCGTGTCAAGGAGACCACATCATGAAACTATCTAGACCATTACGCCTGAGGCCGACGACGCTGGCTGTCATGCTCGCGTTGGGGTCCTCAACCGGTGTTTATGCGGCGGATGCAGACAGCGATGCGGGGGTTCGCGAACTGAGCAAGATCGAGGTGACCGGTTCTCGGATCAAGCGGGCCGACATCGAAGGCGAAAGTGCGATCTTGACGATTAGTCGCGAAGACCTCGACCGTACCGGGTACACGTCCGTCGGCGAAATACTCCAGGCACTGTCGGTGACCGGATCGGCGTTGAATACCAAGTTCAACAGTTCCGGTAACTTCGGTTTTCCGGCCAGCGGCGCGGGAATCGGGGCCGGTACCACCCAGGTCAACATGCGCCACCTCGGACCGCAACGCACACTCGTGCTGGTCAACGGTCTGCGCTGGATCAATGAGACTTCGGCAAGCGGCGTCTCGTCTGCGACCGACCTGAACACGATTCCATTGAACATGGTCGAACGCATCGAAGTTCTGCTCGATGGTGCGTCGTCGGTCTATGGATCTGATGCCATCGCCGGTGTCGTCAACATCATCACGGTCAAGGACTTCGACGGTCTGGCTGCCAATGCGTACTACGGCCAGTTCGATGACGGTGATGGTGAAACGGAG
>JAZFZN010000142.1:0-4271 GCA_036475515.1 Gammaproteobacteria bacterium | reverse complement strand
CATTAACGGGCCGGCACCGATGATCCTGGCGATGTTCCTGAATACGGCGATCGATCAGAAAGTCGAACGTTACCTGCGCGAGGACGAAGATCGTTGGGCAGAGGCGAACAAAAAGATCGACGAGATTTTCGTGAACCGGCCACGGCCGTTGTATGACGGCGAGCTTCCACAAGGGCACGACGGTTTCGGACTCGGTCTGCTCGGTGTAACGGGCGATCAGCTTGTTGAACCGGAAGTCTATGACCGGCTGAAGTCCGAAGCCCTGTCGGAAGTTCGTGGCACGGTACAGGCGGACATCCTGAAAGAAGACCAGGCGCAGAACACCTGTATTTTCTCGACCGAGTTTGCGTTGCGCATGATGGGCGATGTGCAGGAATACTTCACGGCCAACAACGTTCGTAATTTCTACAGCGTATCGATCAGTGGTTACCACATTGCAGAAGCGGGTGCGAATCCAATTTCGCAACTCGCTTTCACGCTCGCGAATGGTTTCACGATCGTCGAATACTATCTGTCACGCGGCATGGAGATCGACGCGTTCGCCCCCAACCTGAGTTTCTTCTTCTCGAACGGAATGGACCCCGAGTATGTGGTCATAGGTCGTGTAGCGCGGCGTATCTGGGCGCGTGCGATGAAAGAAAACTACAACGCCGGGCCACGCAGTCAGATGCTCAAGTATCACATCCAGACATCGGGACGCAGCCTGCATGCACAGGAAATCCAGTTCAACGACATTCGTACGACGTTGCAGGCGTTGTACGCGTTGTTCGACAACTGCAACAGTCTGCACACGAATGCGTTTGATGAAGCGATAACTACCCCGACCGAAGATTCCGTACGCCGCGCGATGGCGATCCAGCTCATTATTAATAAGGAGTTGGGATTGAATCGGAACCAGAACCCTTTCCAGGGTTCGTTTGTGATCGAGGAACTGACCGATCTCGTCGAGGCAGCCGTTTATAAGGAGTTCGAACGGATCTCGGAGCGTGGAGGTGCACTCGGAGCGATGGAGACGATGTATCAGCGCGGCAAAATTCAGGAGGAAAGCCTGTACTACGAGTCGCTCAAACACGATGGCACCCTGCCGATCATCGGTGTGAATACCTTTGTCAGCGCGCGCGACACAGCGGGCGAGATCGCCGGCGCAGAGCTGATTCGTTCAACCGAGGCAGAGAAACAGGCGCAGGTTGCCGCGACGCGTTCCTTCCAGGAGGCTCACGAAAAAGCGGCCGGCGAGCATCTCGCCGCGCTGCAAAAATCTGCCGCCAGGGGCGACAATGTGTTCGAATTTCTGATGGACGCAGTCCATTCCTGTTCGCTCGGGCGGATCTCCCACGCTTTGTACGCCGTGGGTGGTCGCTATCGGCGCAACATGTAACGACGACACGTCTCGTGGTCCGTGAAAAACCGCGAAAACAGACTATATTTCATGTGTTTGTGAATGCCCTGATGTAGCCAGAAGGGTCCGGGCATTAGTTCTTTTGTTTCCGGTACTTATCTGCTAGATTCTGGCGCTTCACTTTCCCTGACCCTCAACCATCAGGATCTACTGTGCGTATGAACAACACGAACAATTCGCGCCTGATGAGACACTCCAGCCTGACGATCATCCTCTTATTGGGGGTTGGCATGGCCGTGTCCACACAGGCACAGGAGAGCACCGTACGCAACGCGATGCAGACGCAAACGCGTACGGAGCAGAAAACGGTTGCCGCTGAACAACGCGTTACCCGTCTCGCCGAACAGGCGCAGACGGCACTTGGGGAATACCGCGCAAAACAGATCGAGCTCGAGAGGTTAAGGGTTTACAACCGACACCTCGAAGAACTGGTCAACGACCAGGAGGAAGAAAAGGCTGCGAAGCAGGAAGAACTGGAGCGGTCTACGACCTTCGAACAGGAGATCGTCCCGTTGATGTTGCAGATGGTCGACCAACTCGAAACGTTCATCAGTCTCGATGTCCCGTTTTTGCCTCAGGAACGCGCCGATCGAATCGCGGATCTGCAGGCGATCATGGGTCGGGCAGATGTACAGATTTCGGAGAAGTACCGTCGCATCATGGAGTCCTACCAAATCGAGACCGATTTTGGGCGAACCATCGAGGCTTATACCGGTACGATTGAACTCGACGGCGTCGATCGGCAGGTTGACTTCCTGAGAGTTGGTCGACTCGTGCTGGCGTTCCAGTCCCGCGATCGTGACATCACCGGTTTCTGGAACAGGGAAACCGGGGCATTCGAAGTTCTTCCAAACCGGTTCCGTGATTCGGTGACCGAAGGCTTGCGTATCGCGCGCAAACAAAGGGCGCCCGATATGTTGTCACTGCCTATTCCAGCGCCGGAGCCAGCGTCATGAACAGATCAAAAATAACTACAGCCGCACTGATTGCTTCGCTGGCGTTGAGTGGGTCGGCATTTGCTCAGCAACAGAACTTGAACCAACTGCTGCAGAGCGCGCGCCAGGAATCCGTAGCACGCCAGGCTGAAATCAATCAACGTGTGCAGGAATTCCAGCAACGCGCAAGCCGGCAACAACAGTTGCTCGCACAAGCCCGTTCTCAGGTGGCTGCACAGCAAGCGCGCAGTAACTCGCTGAAAGCGCGTTTCGATGCAAATGAAGCGGAACTGTCCGAACTGACGGATACCTTGACGGTGCGTCTCGGTAACCTTGGTGAGCTGCTCGGTGTCGTGCGCCAGGTGTCGGGCGATGTCAAAGGTGTCATCGACGGTTCACTGGTTTCGGTGCAATACACGGACCGCACGGAGCTAATCAGCGGACTCGCACAGATGAAGCCAGGTACCCTGCCGACGATCGAACAGGTCAACGAGTTGCGCGTCTTGATGCTCGGCGAGATGATCGAATCGGGCAACGTTGCGCTGTTCCCGGCGACGATCGTTGACCGTGACGGCGTGAGAGGGGAGGCGGAAGTCGTGCGCGTCGGTGTGTTCAACGCGATCACCGGCAACAAGTTCCTGCGCACGGCAACGGAAGGAGGGCGTCTGACGTTGCAGGAGCTCGTGCGCCAACCACAGTCGCGCTATCGCAAGCTGGCCAAACGCACCTTTGAAGCCTCCGGAGAAGGCGGCTGGACCACAATGGCGATCGATCCGACCAGCGGTTCCTTGCTGGGCCTGCTGATCCAGAAACCGTCTTTTATTGAGCGCATCAAACAGGGCGGGTTTGTCGGTTACGTCATCATCGCGCTGGGTATTCTGGGGGTCCTTCTGGCTCTGGAACGCTGGGGTTACCTGGCCATGGCGGGTAACAAGATCAAGGGCCAGATGAAGTCGAGCACACCGAAAGCAAACAACGCGCTCGGTCGTATTCTCGGTGTCTACCACGAGAATCGTGACGTCGATACCGAAACACTGGAATTGAAACTCGACGAGGCGATACTGAAGGAAACGCCACAGCTCGAGAAGCGGCTAGGTACCATCAAGGTTCTTGCCGCGGTTGCGCCGTTGCTCGGTCTGCTCGGAACGGTCACCGGTATGATCGAAACCTTCCAGTCAATCACGCTGTTCGGTACCGGCGATCCGAAACTGATGGCCGGTGGTATCTCCGAGGCGCTGATGACGACCCTGATGGGTTTGACGGTCGCGATCCCGCTCGTGCTGCTGCACAGCGTTCTGGCGGCACGCAGCAAGGCGCTGATCGAGATTCTCGAGGAGCAAAGCGCGGGCATTATCGCCAAACACGCTGAACGCGAATAAACCGATGAACCCATTCGTCGACGCTTTTGTCGCCATCCGTGACTTCTTCGAAGCTGGCGGAAATGTGTTGTGGGCCATCCTGTTCGTCACGATCCTGATGTGGACGATGATCATCGAACGCATTTGGTATCTGCGTTTCGTGTTGCCGGAGCACGTCGGTGAAGTACAGCGGTACTGGGAGTCGCGCAGCGATCAGACGTCGTGGATTGCACGGCGAATCCGCGAGGGCCTGATCTCGGAACTCTCCCTCGACGCACACCGTTCGCTACCGATCATCACGGCCTGTCTCGCTATTCTGCCGCTGCTCGGTCTGCTGGGCACGGTGAGTGGTATGGTGGCGGTGTTCGATGTGATGGCGTTTTCCGGCACCGGCAACGCCCGCGCAATGGCGAGTGGTGTGTCGCAGGCAACCATCCCGACCATGGCTGGATTGGTCGCGGCGTTGTCCGGACTATGGCTCACTACATATCTGAAGCAGCGGGCAGGTGTCGAGATCGAAAAAGTCGAGGATTTGTTACGCCACCACTGAGTCAATGGTGTATTGAGGTAACGAAACAT
>JAZFZN010000141.1:0-2210 GCA_036475515.1 Gammaproteobacteria bacterium | reverse complement strand
GGTATCGTCGAGGAACACCGCCTGGGTAAGGCTTTTGAAGAAGCGTTGCCGTTCACTGCACTGCTCGTTGTGTTCTTTGCGGTGGTTGCGGTCATCGATAACCAGAATCTGTTCACGCCGATGATTGCCTGGGTGCTGAGTTTCCCGGTGGACCAGCAACCCGCGTTGTTCTATCTCGTCAACGGTGCTTTGTCCGCCATCAGCGACAACGTGTTCGTCGCGACCGTGTACATCACCGAGATCCACGAAGCCTTGCAGTCGGGCGTCATCGATCGGGCGCAGTTCGACCTGTTGACCATCGCGATCAACACCGGAACCAACCTTCCGAGTGTTGCGACACCGAACGGACAGGCAGCGTTTCTGTTCCTGTTGACTTCCGCGCTCGCGCCACGCATCCGGTTGTCCTATATGCGTATGGTCTGGCTCGCATTGCCTTATGCGATTGTGTTGACGGTCACCGGTTTCCTCGCCGTGACGTACCTCCTCTGATTTCGGATTGCATGGGGTTTTCGATGTCCCGCCAGAGGTACAGACCGGTCGACCTGCCCGCGTGGCGAAAACTCGTTTCGCACAACGCGGCGGTGGCCGGAACCCGTATCGATGACCTGTTCAGCGATGACCCGGAACGCTTCCACCGGTTGTCGTTCGCTGCCGGGGATTTGTTTGTCGATTTTTCGAAAAACCGCATCACCGATGAGACGCTGCGCGGGTTGATCACACTCGCACGCGAAGCCGGGGTCGAGACGTGGATCGAAAAACTCTTCGACGGTGACCTCGTCAACACGACGGAACAACGGCCTGCGCTGCACTGGGCGGCACGCGATCTGAACCACACAGGGACGCAGGAAACAGTGCGTCGCTTTCGCGAGTTCGGTGTGCAGTTGCAGAACCGACCGGGCTCCGGGATCACGGACGTCATCAACCTCGGCATCGGTGGTTCGCATCTCGGGGTCGCGATGGCGGCCGATGCGCTGTCGGCGTATCGAACGGAAGGTCGCCGTGTGCATTTTGTCGCCGGTTCCGATGGCGTCGCCCTCGGCCGTCTGCTGGATCGGCTGCAACCCGAGAACACGCTTGCAATCGTGTGTTCGAAGTCATTCACGACGGCCGAAACCCTGAGCAACGCGAGGATCGTCAGGGACTGGTTTGTCTCTGTGGGTTCCGGAGCGCTCGGAGAACACCTTGCTGGTGTGTCTGCACACCCCGAGCGCATGGCCGGGTTCGGAATCCCCGAATCCGCCCAGTTCCCGATGTCCGAAGGGATCGGCGGCCGGTACTCGGTCTGGTCCACAGCCGGTCTCGCACTCGCGCTGGCGATCGGGGTCGACCGTTTCGAGGAGATGTTGAGCGGGGCGCGGGTGATCGACCGGCATTTCCGGGACACAGCCTTCGAACAAAACCTGCCGGTAATTTTCGGTTTGCTCGAAGTCTGGAACGTGAGTTTTTTTGGCACGCGGGCGCGTGCGATCGTGCCGTATGACGAACGTCTACTGCAACTACCGTGTTACCTGCAGCAACTGGTCATGGAGAGCAACGGCAAAGGAGTCACCCGCGACGGTGAACCGGTTGAATGGCCGACCGGACCCATCGTCTTTGGTGGTGTCGGCCCGGCTGTCCAACATTCGTTCTTCCAATTGTTGCATCAAGGGCCCGAAACCATTCCGGTCGAGTTCCTGATACCGCGAGACGCCATTGCGAACCACGACAGCGAACACCGGGCAGTGGTGGCCGCGGCACTGGCGCAATCGCGTGCCCTGATGACAGGTCGGCGCGACCCCACGGCGCCTTACCGGGATGAACCGGGCAACCGACCATCGACGACGATCCTCTATCCTCGACTCGATCCCGGAACCCTCGGCCAGTTGCTCGCGTTGTACGAACATCAGACTTTCGTCGCCGCCGTGGTCTGGGGAATCAATCCCTTCGATCAGTTCGGCGTCGAACTGGGCAAGCAGGTCGCCGGCGATCTGGAACGGCTGCTCGCCGGCGACGGGAAAGCCGGTGAACTCGACGCATCGACGCTGGGTCTGGCGAGCCTGTTGTCTCGGACCGATCGGGACGACTGAATGAAACTCTTTCATGTCGCCGCTGCATTCCCAAGGACGGTGACGAATTCCGTCCCGACGGTAGCTACGTCGGCGGGTCCGGATCGGTCCAATACGATTACACCGACACCGCAGAACCTGATGAACCTGGAACTCACCTATGTC
>JAZFZN010000140.1:0-6984 GCA_036475515.1 Gammaproteobacteria bacterium | reverse complement strand
GCGTTTCTCGAGATTACTTGCATAGATTCCGTTCAGGCGAAGCACATAGGTATCGCGTGCTTCCTTCAGCTTGTCCCAGATCACGGGTGATATCGATGCTTCAAAGCCGTAATCGGCAGCGATTCGTATCGCTTCAGGAAACCCGGCTGCGTGCCACGTGACTTTCTTTGGCACGCAGCCTACATTGACACAGGTACCACCGAGCTTGTGAGACTCGATCACGGCACAACGGGCACCGTATTCGGCTGCACGTTGGGCCGCGGCCAGCCCGCCACTGCCACCGCCAACCGCGATCAGATCGTAATGACGTCCGGACATGCCTTGGGTCCTCGCGGCCGGGCCGCTGCTATACTCGTGACGATCTCACGGACCGGATCGGTGCCGCAAGTATGACGGTCGTTTCCTTTGTCATTCTGGGTCTTCTGCTTGTCCTTGTTGTCTATGGCACGACAATCTTCAACGGTCTGGTTGCCCTGCGCGAGAACGTCAAGAAATCCTGGTCGAATATCGACGTGCTCTTGTTGCAGCGGCATGACGAGATTCCAAAGCTCGTCGAGATCTGCAAGGGTTATATGAAACACGAACGGGAAACTCTCGATCTGGTGATGAAGGCACGCAGCGCCGCCTGGGACGCACGTGAACACGATGATGTAGCCGGTGTCGGCGCTGCAGAGACGCAGATGCGCGCCGGTCTCGGGCGCCTCTTTGCGTTATCGGAAAACTACCCGGATCTGAAAGCCAACGATACTTTCATGCATCTGCAAGCACGTATCTCGAGTATCGAAGACCAGATCGCGGACCGCCGGGAACTGTACAACGATGCGGCGACGCTGAAGAACACCCGAATCCAGCAGGTTCCGGACATGATCCTGGCGCGGATGTTCAACTTCGCAACTTCGCCACTGCTTGAATTCGAAGAGGCCGCGTTGGCGCGTGTCGATGTCGGCGCACTCTTTTCCGAGCGTGCCGGCTGAACAGGACTTCATGCTCTGGGTAACCGGTCTCGGCAACGGCGAGTTCTGGTTCTTGACCAGCGCGGCCGCGCTCGTGGCCTCGGTGAGCTTTTACAGCGCGTTCAAGAACCTGAAGTTCGCCCGTTTGCTTGAAGACACCCCGACCGCGTCCGTGCATGGCGCGGCTCAGGGATATCTCGAACTGATCGGAACTTCCGAAACCATGGAAGGACCTCGTATTACCGGTCCATTGACCGGCGTCCCCTGCGTCTGGTGGACATACCGCATCGAGGAAGAGCAAAAGGGTGCAAAAGGTGAACGGCACTGGCGAACAACTGAAAAGGGGACGAGTGACGAGTTGTTCCTGCTTCGCGACGCCACCGGCGCGTGCATCATCGACCCCGAAGGTGCCGAAGTGCTTGCTAATGAATCCAACACCTGGCGCGCTTCGAAGATCACACGTGCCCGGGCCGACAACCCCGGACCCCGCCGCTCACCGTTCGGCCGTTACAGAATGACCGAACGTCGCATCAGTCTGAACTCACCTTTGCACGCGATAGGCTGGTTCGAAACACGACACGCAGGAGATCATGGTCTGAGCTTCAACGAGGAGGTGCGTGAGTTGCTGAGCAGCTGGAAGCGCAACCGACGCACGTTGCTCGCGCAGTTCGACACGAATCGGGACGGCGAGATCGATTTCAAAGAGTGGGAAGTTGCACGCAAGGAGGCCCGACACATCATACGCGAACAGCGGGCCGAACGTGCCATCGCGCCCGGAATCGATATCCTTTGCAAACCCGCCGACGAGCGGCCGTTCCTGATCGCGGCTGTGCCACAACCAGTCGTTGCGCGTCGCAAACGCCGGGCAGCCCGCCTCGGTGTCGCCGCGTTCTTTGTCTTCGGCGCGTTTGCCGTGTTCATGCTGTCGGTTCGTTTCACCGGTTCATACTGACGAACACGTCGCGGCCGACGGTTCGAACCTTGAAGCTCCGACCTGCTAGACTCCCCCGCTTTCAGGGACACCACCGTGATCGATGAACCCGCTCCTGCAGATGGACGGCCTGCCGCCGTTCACCGAGATCAAACCTGAACACGTCGAACCGGCCATCGACGAAATCCTCGCCCACAACCGTGCGCGGCTCGCCGAATTGCTGGAAAACGGCCCGGATTACGATTGGGAACGGCTGGTTGCACCCATCGAGAACATGGAGGATCACCTCGGACGTGTCTGGTCTCCGATCGCACATCTGAACGCCGTTTCGAACACACCCGAACTGCGCATTGCTTACAACGCCTGCTTGCCGAAGCTGAGCGACTACGGCACCGAGATGGCACAGAACGAGACATTGTTCGCGGCCTACGATCAGGTGTCCAAGGATCCGGATTTGAATCCGGCACAACGCAAGCTGGTGGACGATGCGCTCCGCGATTTCCGTCTCGCCGGTGTCGCTCTTTCCGACAAGGACAAGCAGCGTTTCAAAAAGATCATGCAACGTCTGTCGGAACTCAGTGCACGTTTCGAAGAAAACGTGCTCGACGCCGCCGACGCATGGAACAGACACATCACCGATGAGACCAGACTGCATGGTTTGCCGGAACACGCTTTGGCACGTGCCGAGCAACGGGCGCACGAATCGAATCTCGACGGATGGTTGTTCGCGCTGGATATGCCGACCTATATGACCGTCATCATGCACGCCGACGACCGTGCGTTGCGCCGTGAGTTCTACGAAGCCTGGGCCACACGTGCTTCCGATCAAGGACCAACCGCTGGTCGTTTCGACAATACGGAAGTCATCGAAGAGATACTCGCGCTGCGTCACGACGCGGCGCGACTGGTCGGGTTTGACAACCATTCCGAGTACTCTCTTGCAACCAAGATGGCGGGGACGCCGGTTGAGGTATTTGACTTTCTCGACGATTTGTTGAAGCGTGCGAAACCAGCAGCGCAACGAGAGTACGCAGAACTCATTGAATTTGGGGAGATTTATTTTTCCCTGAAAGACGTACAGGCATGGGATCTCGCATACCTGTCTGAAAAGCTCCGCGAGAAACGCTTCGAGATATCGGATGAAGTCTTGCGGCGTTATTTTCCGGTCCCACGTGTCTTCGACGGTCTGTTCAAAGTCGCAAAGTCCTTGTTCGATATCGACATCGAAGAAGGTTTGACTGAAAACCTCTGGCACGACGACGTACGGTTCTTCAACGTGTTCGGTGCAGACGGTAAACTACTTGGCAGCTTCTTTGCCGACCTGTATGCGCGGACGCACAAGCGCTCCGGCGCATGGATGGATGACTGCATCGGTCGTAAGAAACTCGATGGCGAGTTGCAAAGACCCGTCGCTTATCTGATCTGCAACTTCTCCCCACCGCCGGGTGACAAACCGTCTTGTCTGTCACACGACGAAGTTACAACCCTGTTTCACGAGTTCGGACATACCCTGCACCACCTGCTGACGCAGGTTGACTACCCGAGTATCTCGGGAATCAACGGTGTTCCCTGGGATGCAGTAGAACTCCCGAGCCAGTTCATGGAGAACTTCTGCTGGCGTCGGGAAGTGCTGCCGATGATCTCAGGACACATCGATACCGGGAAACCACTGCCGGAGAAACTTTTTGAACGGCTTGTCGGGACGCGGACATTTCAGGCCGGGATGCAAATCGTTCGACAACTCGAACTCGCATCGTTCGACTTCGAGCTGCACGCAAACTACGACCCGAAGAAGGGCGGCCGAGTCATGGAAGCGCTGCGCTCCGTACGCGATCGTGTTGCGGTCGTACCGACCCCTGAGTTCAACAGGCTGCCACACTCGTTCTCACATATTTTCGGTGGTGGCTATGCGGCCGGATACTACAGCTACAAATGGGCCGAGGTGTTGTCCGCGGACGCATTTTCTGCCTTCGAGAAAGGAAACAAACTGGATTGGGAAGCAGGACGCCGTTTCCGTGAATGCATCCTGGAATCCGGCGGCAGCCGCGACGCGATGGAGTCGTTTGTCGCATTCCGTGGACGCAAACCGACCACAGATGCACTGCTTCGCCACAACGGTATCGACACAACCCTGAACGCAGCATGAAGATTGCAACGTGGAACGTGAATTCGTTGCGCGTGCGATTGTCACAGGTGCTCGACTGGCTCGCCGAAAACCCTGTCGACATCCTGGGGCTACAGGAAACAAAACTGCCAGACGAAGGGTTTCCGGTCGACGAATTCGCGGAAGCCGGTTACCTGTCGTTGTACAGCGGACAACGCACTTATAACGGCGTCGCACTGCTTGCACGTGGCCATGGCCAAGATGTCGTTACCGAACTTCCCGGACTGAACGACCCGCAACGCCGTGTAATGGCGGCAACATACGGCGACCTGCGGGTGCTGAACCTCTATGTTCCGAACGGTCAGTCGGTGGGTTCCGAGAAGTATGAATACAAACTGGCTTGGTTGAACACACTGCACGGTTTCCTGAAGGAAGAACTGCAACGACACGACAAACTGGCGGTCTTTGGCGACTTCAATATCGCGCCGGAACCGGAAGACGTCCACGATCCGGACGCCTGGGAAGGGAGGGTTCTGTTTAGCGAGCCTGAACGCACTGCTTTGAAACGCCTGCTCGAACTCGGACTGACCGATGTGTTCCGAAAATTCGATCAAGCGGAGAAAACATACAGCTGGTGGGACTACCGGATGCTCGGGTTTCAGCGCAACCGTGGACTGCGTATCGACTTGATTCTGACGACCGATGCACTGACGAAGCGTTGTGTCACCAGTTCGATCGACAAGACGCCACGCAAATGGAAACGCCCTTCAGATCACGCACCGGTGATCGCTGAATTTGATGAGCCATAGCCGGGCTGCCGGCCGTCAGACGTCACAACAGTCGCCGCGATGCCACGGTCAGATTGGCCAGCAACATCCCGGTTACGAGCGCCATCGCGGTCAGCGTCATGAAAAACGCCGCTTCGATTCCGGACACAACATCGTGCTGAACCAGTGCCTCGATTGAGCGGAATCCGACACTACCCGGTACCAGCAGAATCAGTCCCGGCAGGAACGTGATCGCTGCTGGTTCATCGCGTAGCCGGGCGAGCAGATTACTCGAACAACCCAGAACCCATGCGCCGAACGCCGCAGCGATCACCGAACCTGCGACAGCAGCACCCACACGTGCGGCAGCATAACTGACGGCGCTGACCAGTAGTATCCAGATGTAGTCGGACGGGCGGGCCCGGAACAGCACGGTGAAGCCTGCCGCCGCGATCGGAAAAGCCACGAATTTCAGATAATCCGGTAACTGTGCGGGCTCAACCGGTACCGGCACCGTTCCAAGGGTGCCAACGAGTATCACGCCCACCGCGACACCAAACCCCATCTGCAGAAAAATGAACAGCGCCCAGGCGAAACGCGCGGTGCCGCTCATCAAGTGGCCGTTGGCCAGTTCGTTCATCGCGATCGTCAGAGACAAACCAGGGATCAGGACAATCAACGAACCCAGTATCGCGATGAACGGATACAACGGTTGCAGAATGAACGCCGCAAGCCCGGCTGCAAGCGCGGCGATCATGGCGGCGATTGCGAAATACATACGCGCCAGACGTGGGCGTGGCAACGAGAAAACCGCGAGCAAGCCCAACACGGTGCCGATCGCCAGCCCGACAATGATCTCGTTCCAGGCACCGCCAAACAGATAGGTCGCAGTCGATGACGCTGCCATGAACCCGAGTACGGTCAGCGACTTTCCGTATCGCATCGGTGCATCCACGATCGTCCGGATTTTCTCGGCACCCCGCGCGGCATTCATCTCGGAGGCGCCTACCAGTTTCATGACGTCGTGCAGACGAGCGAGTTTTTCGAGATTCTGTTCGCCCGGGTCGAGTCGCAACAGTCTGATTTCCTGTTCACCCTCAGGACCGACCGATGCTGTGATCGACGTTGGCGTCGCAAGAAACTGCGCTTCGACACCCAGCACCCGCGCCATTCCGTATAACGCCTCCTCGAGGCGATTCGTCGGTGTGCCATAGCGGTGCAATGCAGCTGCCAGCCGCATCAGGAAACGGACGTTGAATCGCGAAGCGCTCATAAGGTCAGTCATTGAAATGAATCATCCAGTCTGCTGCTGTCGTACACAGTTCATCCAGTACTTCTTCTTCGGTACGACCTGAACGTTTTAGCATGTGAAAGGAATGATCGGCACCATCGATGACGGACAACGTAGCCTGCTGCAGCCCGGACGTGACCTGCTCGATCAGCGGTAGTTCGGCAAGACGATCTCGTGTCCCTTGCAGGAACAGCTTCGGTACGGTGACATCGGCAAGGTGGTCAGCGCGGTCGATGGATGGTCTGCCTGGTGCGTGCAACGGAAAACCAAAAAAGACGAGACCACGAACGTCCGGCAGTTCGGTTTGAGAGGCGGCAAGCGAACTCATGCGACCACCCATCGACTTGCCACCGGCGAACAACGGCAGACCGTCTGCGAGTTCGCCTGCTCTTTCAACGGCTGCACGAACCGTCCCTTCGAGCACAGCCGTTCGATCGGGTCTGCGCCGACCGGCCTCCATATAGGGGAACTGATAACGGAATGTTCCGATGCCCCTGGCAGCGAGTCTTTTGGAAACCTGTTCCATGAAACCGTGGGTCATCCCGGCGCCGGCGCCGTGACCGAACACGAAAAGCGCTACAGGTTCATTTGGAGCCGTGAGCAGTGCGCTCACTTCGGCCTTCGCCGCAGGCACGGCGACGCTGATTTTTCCTGGTATCACGTGAGGGTTGGTCCGATTCGAGTTCGAGGTCGTCTGCCTCGAGTGGTTTTTCGGAGCGTACCTTAGCATGGCCTGCACGTGGACGGTTGCGCGTGCAAGGTCACAACCGAACGTAAACCTACGTGATTTCAGCCGCTTAGCTTTTTCGGGCGATTCCGCCGCCCGGCCAAACCATCTGCGGCCGACGACCGTCAAATCGACCTGGAACCAAAGAATTAGACCAGGGGAACGGTGCGGCAGCCACGGGCAGTCGCAGTGTTCCCCTTTTTGGTGTATA
>JAZFZN010000139.1:0-2435 GCA_036475515.1 Gammaproteobacteria bacterium | reverse complement strand
TGCGTAGCTCGACCTCCTTTCTTAGCAGATCGTTGCGTGCATCTCGGTATTCGGCACTCTCGCCCGGAAATTTCGGTTGGGTCATGGCACACCTCGTTTCTACTTGTGTGTGTGGGACCGATCGACGCCGAATGGCTAGAAGAACTTGGCGATCGACAGTTGCAGGAAATCATCGT
Source organism: Gammaproteobacteria bacterium (assembly GCA_036475515.1). Classification (GTDB taxonomy): domain Bacteria; phylum Pseudomonadota; class Gammaproteobacteria; order Steroidobacterales; family JAZFZN01; genus JAZFZN01. The sequence continues at coordinate 2,259 of JAZFZN010000139.1, read as the reverse complement.
TGCGGAAGTTCGACAACAGTGGGTCGTTGCTGGTGTTGGCGAACAAACGCGCTTCGACGTAAAACTTCCAGGAATCACCGATACGACGATTGCCCTCGATCGACGTGAACACACCGTGGGTATCGAGATCGTAGGCGGTCACCGCCAGCAGTTCTGTGCTTTGAGTGTCGTTGAATGCAAAACGTGCGCCCAGTGCCAGATCGTCCTGGAATCCGGTGATGAGCACTTTGGTGTTGTCACGCGAATACTCAGCAATCAAGCCCAGGTCAACGGCTGATCCGGCAAGCCCGACCAGGGTGTATTCGAATCCACCGACCCAGGCAAACGAGTTTTCAACGGAGAGATCCCGGTGTATCGCCTCCAGTTTCCACAACCAGTCGCCCTTTGTCGCCTGCAAGTCGAGGCCTGTCTGCTGAAGTTGATCGTAATGCGGTATCAGAACGGGTGTGCCTGAACTGTCGAACCCGAGGGTGAACCTCGCTTGCCTGGACGTACCGGAGAAATAAGACAGGCCGATGTCAAAATCGCCAAGGAACTGACTCCAACGTACGGCGAAGTCGACGTGTTCCTGTTCACGACTCGACTGGAACACGGGGTTGTCCGTATCGACCACGAGTGCGAAACGTGGGCGCCCCTTGGGCCCGGGAAAGGTGCGCTCCCGGAAATAGGGCATCACAAAGAAGTCAAAAGTACCGATATCCTTCAGCCAGGTGAGGCTGATCATCGGTTGGCCAAGCTTTGCCTCCCCGTCGATGTCCTCGATGAGATCGGTTTGATTGATGATGTCCACCAGGTGATTCGACTCGGCCACGCCCCAGAACACCTTGCGAAGACCGACGTACAGATCGGCCGGAAAAAACTCGAAGGTCTTCCTCCAGTAGAGTTCGCGGATGTCGGCGTGCGTGCGTTCCGGATCGCCCGAGTCCCACCGTCCAAACAATGTGAACTCGAAACGCTGATTGCCGTCGTCCCAGTCGTGGTAGTAGTCCGGTTCGAAGGCGGCGGAAACGATATCGCCGTGCTGCTCGGGTTCCAGCGGATCTGCGAAAAAGATTCGCGTATCGAGCTGTGCGTCGCCCGACCATTCACCAGCATGGGCCACCGAGATACCGGTCGCGGCGAGCAGCACAAACAGAAAAGGGGGCAGATCTATTTTTTCTGCCAGTCTAGGTGCCAAGTTTTGCGGTTCCGTTCAAAAAAATAGATCTGCCCCTTTTTTGGACGCCACTTTTTCATCAGCGCGCCTTGGCGAGACTGTTCCTGTTGAAATCGGTGTCGCTGAAGCCGTTCTGAAATACATAATCAGACCACTTCATGGTCGTACTTTTGCCGGTCTGGTGGTTCACCATGTCCATGTCCAGTGCACGCCAGTATTTATCCAGATACTGGTCGTACTCAGTCATCGTCAGCGTTTTCAGTTTCGAATCCTTGCGGTCGTAGAACTCGACTTTCCAGACGCGGTACTCGTCTTTATCCAACCAGACGATCTGCATCGTGTAGCCAGACTTCGGGTCGACGGGGTACCTTTCGATGACAAAGTGATCACGACCGTCAAAAGTCTCATCGCGAAGATATCTGTATGTATACTTTTCGACTTCCTGCGAGGACAGGTCTTCGTAGGCGAATTCACTGCCCATGAATGGGCCCGACTTGTTGCTCGAAGATATTCGCTTGACACGTTTCAGTGCCGGAAGGTACAGCCACTGATCGTCGGGGCCGGACTTGTGCGTGAACGACAGAAACGCGGTTCCTTTTACGTCGGCCGGATCGTCGAAAATGATCAGACTCTTGTCACCGTCATCGGCCATCTCCAGTGACCGATTCCGCATTTTGCGTGTGGTCGAATCTCCATGGCGGTTTCTCAGGATCATTTCCATCGATGCCTGGGTATCGGCAAACCCCTCGTTGCGGGCGTCCGCTTCTATGGCAATTTCCAGTCCTTTTTCTTCGGGTGTTTGTGCAGCTACAGGCGTGATCCCAGTTCCCAGAAACAGGCCGAGCAGAACACCAGGAATTGCGTTATACGGACGATGCATATGCGGTTTTTTCATCGGACGTCTCCGTCGATTGTTCAGGTTTCTTCTTTCTCCGCGGATCCAGTTTGATCAGCAGCGGTGGTAGCAGCAGGAAATCTACGATCAGCGCAATGACGATCGTTGCTGCGGTCAGCTTTGCCATGCCATTGTTGATCGCGAAGCTTGATTGCGCGAGAACAACAAAGCCAGCGGTCAGGATCACTGTCGTGATGACGAGCGCCAT
>JAZFZN010000138.1:0-2932 GCA_036475515.1 Gammaproteobacteria bacterium | reverse complement strand
AGACGCTCGATTTCATGCCAAGGCATGGTCATCAGAACGCCGTATGTGACGCTGGATGACCGTTGCACGAGCGTCGCGCGTTCTCCGATCCTAAGCGCATATCCTTCGAGCCGTGCGATTCTCGTAGAAGACGGGTTGAATCCTCTCCGATGCAGAGCGTCTGCATCCATGAAGAGCCCGTAGAAGAAAACAGTGACGCTTTCTCCCACGTTCATTCAGATCCATTCGGGTTCTTCGATGGTCAATTCACTCTTGACGTCACCCGTATGCGCGATATCTCCTGGTTCGAACAACAGCACGTGACATTCTTCTTCCGCGACGGGTTTGTGCTCGACGCCCTTTGGAACGATGAACAACTCGCCCTCGTTCAGATGCACGTCGCGATCGTGCATCTTGATCGTCAACGAGCCTTTCAGAACAAGGAACAGCTCGTCCTGTTCCGTGTGGTCGTGCCAGACGAACTCGCCTTTGACTTTTGCCAGCCTGAGTTGCTGGCCGTTCAGCTCGGCAATAATTTTTGGTGTCCAGTGTTCGTCGAACAGGCTCAGTTTTTCTTTGAGGTTGATCTTTTCGTTCGACATGCCAACGTCACTCGTTTTCGTCAGTTCCCGGGATCAGATGACGCAGTTGCGATAGCGGTAGTGTTTTCAGATAGCTCCGGGCGGGCCGTTTCATGAAGAGCGTGAATGTGCCGTCACTGTGTTGTTCAACCCAGAACACCTCCCATCGTTCTGAACCCATCTCGTTTAGCTCTTCCTGCAGGGATGCCAGGCCTACGGCCCCCACTCTTACAATTCGGTACTCCCAGTCGCCGATCTTCGCAACATCTTCCTTCGCCCAATCCATGACATCGTCTGGGACCGTCTCCGCTTCCTCTTTTGCTCGCTCGTACAACTCGTTTAGTTGTTTCTTCATCTGCTCGCTCATGGTCGGTTCGTCGGGGGCCTGCTGTTCGCAGGCGACGAGAATCAGAACGGTGGTCAGAAGAGGAGAAATGCGTTTCATGAGATCGCCCCAATCAGGATTGCCACTTGACCAGCGTCACGACGACCCAGACATCGTCCTCCTTGACGAGTTGCATTTCAAAACCGCCGCCACTGATGTAGACATTGTCTGACTGTGCCGCCCATATGTTTTCGAGACTGACCCGTGCCGTCGATTCGGCGACGTTGACCTGTTTGATACGCAGAAACAGAAAGTCTCCGGTTTGTTGGGCGCGCGTCTGGATCTGATCCGGAGACATCAGTTGGAATCGCCGGTCCGCGTTGATCCAGGTGGCCCGGATGTTCTCGGTCGACAACGGATACGGCAGTCCCTGCTTCTCGAGCAGGTAATGGTCAGGGATCGCCTTGTCGCGGACTGCGTAGTCGAGGGCGATGCGCACGATCTCAGCTTCGTCAGACGTGGCCTCGGTCGTCCCATTCGAAGCAGTGTTTTCGGGGGCCGCTACGCAGCCTGCACACAACAGGAGAACGGTCCAAATGCCGAAACGCATAGCGATCTCCGTCTAGTCTCAGACGGACACCAGCATAGCCGTGTGGCCGGAAACTCGCCAGAAACGGGCTAGAAGGAATTGTGACCGGTCAGTTCGCGTCCGATCACCAGCTCGTGAACGGTTTCAGTGCCCTCGTAGGTAATTACGCTTTCAAGGTTCAGCATGTGCCGAATCGGGCAGTGTTCGGTCGTGATACCCGCTCCACCCAACAGATCGCGTGCATCACGCGCGATATCGATTGCCATGCGCACGTTGTTCCATTTTGCGAGTGAGACCTGTGATGGCTGCATCTCACCGCGATCCTTCAGACGGCCCAGCTTTAGAGACAGCAGTTGGGCAAGCGTGATCCGCCGCGACATGTCGGCCAGGCGTCGTTGCACGGTTTGTGTATGCGAAACCGGGCGACCGAACAATACACGTTCACCGGTGTATTCGATTGCTTCTTTCAGACAAGCCTGTGCCGCGCCGATGGCGCCCCAGGTGATTCCATAACGCGCCTGAGTCAAACAACCGAGCGGTGCCTTGAGGCTGCGGCCATTTGGAAGACGATTCGCATCCGGAATGCGAACGTTGTCGAAATACAACGCCGACGTGATCGATGCGCGCAGGGACATCTTGTGCTTGATCTCGGGCGCATCGAAACCCGGCATATCCTTTTCGACGAGAAAACCCTGAACATCGTCATCGGTCTGTGCCCAGACTACGGCGACGTCGGAAATCGTACCGTTCGTGATCCACATCTTTGCGCCGTTGAGGATCCAGTCATCACCGTCGCGTTTCGCATAGGTCTTCATCGCGGCCGGATCGGATCCGCCCTGCGGTTCAGTCAGACCAAAGCACCCAATGGCCTCGGCTTTTGCGAGCGCCGGCAGCCATCGTTGTCGTTGTTCCTCGGATCCGTAAGCGTGTATTGGATACATCACGAGGCTGGATTGCACCGAGACAAAACTGCGCAAGCCGGAATCTCCGCGTTCGAGCTCCCTGCAAATCAATCCATAACAGACGCTGTTCAGACCCGCACAGTCGTAACCGTCGATCGTGCTACCCAGCAGACCCAGCTCGGCGAGCTCCGGCACGAGTTCATCCGGAAAGCGACCTTCATCGAACGCATCTCCGATGATCGGCAGAACCTTCTCATCGACAAAACGTCCGACGGAATCTGCAACGATGCGTTCCTCATCGTCCAGATCGCCACGGACGTCGTAGAGATCCATCGGATCAAGGGCTTTTCTCTCGCTCTTTAGTTTCTCGGCGGCGCTGACCATAATGGCGGTCCCTGATAGAAGGTCGCCATATTATCGCAAATGCCGCTGCGCGATACAGATGCTCTGAACGTGCAGGCGGCCGTCAGGTCAAAACAAAAATGTCCGAGCCAGTTCCGACAACGCCGCCAGAATCCTCCGGTTTTTCATCGGCTTACAGCGCGTGGTCGGCCGT
>JAZFZN010000137.1:0-3806 GCA_036475515.1 Gammaproteobacteria bacterium | reverse complement strand
ACTGTTGTTGGGGCAACCAGTGGATGCTCAGAAAGAACTCGAACGTGCACTGGAACTCGGTATCGAGCGCGATCGAGTTATTCTGCCGTTGACCCGATCGCTGCTTCTGCAGAACCGGTACAACGAGATTCTTGAGAACGCTACCACGGACGGGCTTGCCGAGGATCTTCACTACGATGTCATTGTGCTGCGTGGACAGGCCTATCTCGGACTGGAAAAGGTCGAACTGGCCGAGGAGACATTCCTAAACGGAATGGCGTTGTCTGAGCAACGCCCCGACGCGTACATCGGTTTGGCGCGCGTCGCTGCATTGGCCGGTGACTTCCAGAAGGCTGAGAACCTGATACTTCAGGCTGTTTCGGTCGATCCTGAGAACTTCCAAACCTGGCTTGTGCAGGGTGAGTTCGAACTGTTCCGCGGAAACGCAGCAGGCGCCGAAGCCTCCTTTGAGCGTGCGGTGGAACTTGCCGGCGACGATCCCAGCCGCATGCTGGCAGCGAAACTCGCGCTCGCAGAAACCAAGCTCACACTCGAGAGAACCGAAGAGGCGATTCAGCTCATTGAGGAGCTGAATGAATCGGTGCCAAAACATCCGCGTGTCAGGTTTGTCAACGCGCGTCTGGCATACAACGAGGGACGCAAGCAGGAAGTGACCGAGCTGCTCCAGACCGTCGTGCTTGATTTCCCGGGCTTCGTTCCGGCGCACCTGCTCCTCGGTGCCGCGCACTACGATCTGGGGAATCTCGGACAGGCCGAAACGCACCTGCAAACGGCACTTGCTGAACAGCCCGGCAATCTGACGGCGCGCAAGATGCTGGCTGCGGTCCTCGCGCAACGTGGAGACCCAGAGCAGGTGCTGGAAACGCTTGGACCGGCGTTGGAGGCCGGTCAGGTTGATGCACAGTTACTCGGCATGCTCGGAGAAGCCTCACTGCGCGCCGGAGATGTCGAGGCGGGTGTCTCTTATCTGAAACAAGGCCTTGAAGCGGACCCGGCCAACCCAATCGTGACGATACAGCTGGCAACAGCACTCGTGCTTTCTGGCGAATACGAGCAGGCAATAGAAACCTTGAACGTGTTGCCACCGGAAACCGAACCGCCGTTCCGACGCGAATTGCTGTTGATGTTGGCGCATCTGCGCAATGACCAGGCTGATCAAGCTCTCGCGATCGCAGACCAGTTGTTGCAGATTCATCCCGACGAGTCGTTGGTCTACAACCTGATCGGAAGTATTCACCTCGCTGCCGGCGAACTGGATGCAGCAGGTGACAGCTTTGAACAGGCCAGCAAAGCAAATCCTGAAAACCCACTGTCATCGTTGAGTCTGGCGCGTCTTGCAGTTGTCCGCGGTGATACCGAAGCTGCCGTGTCCTACCTGGAAGAAGCGTTGCGCGTCGATCCAGGCAACGAAACGGCGCTGCTGGCTCTGGCCGGCATTGACAGTCGGCTGGGACACGAACGCGAGGCGACAGCACGCATCGAACAGGCAGTAGCAGAACATCCGGAGTCGGTTCGACCACGGATTCTGCTGGCGCGCGCGTACATATCGAGCGGTGATATTGAACAGGCCGAAGAACAAGCGGCTGTGGCGGTGGACCATGCGCCGGACGAGCCGGCGGCTCTGACGGTGTACGGCATGAGTCTGCTGATCGGTGGCAAACCGAATGCTGCCGTCGCGCAACTGCTGAGAGTCGTGGAACTGCGACCCGGTGTTGCCAAGGCGTATTCAAACCTCGCGCGTGCGCAGTATGAGGCCGGGGACATCCCGGGGGCCAAAGAGTCGCTCGCACGTGCTTTGGAGATCGATCCGGACGATCTCGACGTGTCGGTCAGGCTGTCAAGACTTCTGGTGGACGACGCACAACATGCGGAAGCCATGGAAATCGCACGTCGGTTGCGTCGTCTTCACCCTGATTCGCCTCTACCGTACATGCTCGAGGGAGACATCTACAGCAGTCAGAAGAAACACGACTCTGCACTGGTTGCCTATCGCAATGGGGCGGAACTCTATCTGACGCGCGAACTCGCGCTTCGGATCTATGCAACGCTGGCCAGTGTCGGCGCACCCAGTGCGGAAGTACGTGAACCACTGAAGAACTGGCTTGAAAGATTCCCGGAGGACATCCAGGTCCGTCTCGCGTTGGCGCAGTCCTATCAGGCCGACGACCAGCGGTCAGATGCGATAGCTGAGTATGAGTTGATCATCGAAGAAACACCGGATTATGCGGAACCGCTGAACAATCTCGCCTGGCTCTATCACCTCGAAGGGGATGACAGGGCGCTGCCGTTTGCTGAGCGTGCGCACGAGTTGACACCCGACAACGGGGCCATCACAGACACCCTGGGTTGGATACTCGTGAGCAGTGGCGAACTGGAACGGGGCCTGGCGCTCCTCGAGACCGCGGCCCAACAGTCGCCCGAAATCCCGGACATTCATTATCACGTCGCCTGGGCGCTCGCGGAATCGGGTCAGACGAACGAAGCGCGCCAGCTGCTCGACACGATTGTGTCCGGTGATGACGAATTCGAGAGTCGCAACGAGGCAGAGGCGCTGTTCGACACGCTGAAATGATCAATCTTGGGTGTTCTGTTGAATTGTAATCGTTTAGTTGGATCAGCGCGTTAGAATCGATTGTTAATCTGGGGTAGAAAATCACGATGTATCTGACCGTTTTTCAGAGAGTAAGAGTCCTTTTCCTGCTTGCCACGGGCGGACTGGCCGCCTGCAGCGGTGCCATTCCTGTCGACGAGCTGCCGTCATCGGCGCTTCCGGAAGAGGGCAGCAACTACATCATCGGTGCGGGCGATGCGCTTACGATCAACGTGTGGAACAACCCGGAGGTGTCCATCTCGCTGACGGTGCGCCCCGACGGCAAGATCTCGACACCGTTGGTCGAAGACATGCCTGCGGTTGGGAAAACGCCGACACAACTCGCCCGCGATGTCGAATTGGTTTTGGCGGAATACATCAGGTCACCCAAGGTCACCGTGATTGTCGCTGGGTTCCAGGGGTTGCCAGATCAACAGATCAAAGTGATCGGTCAGGCGACGACACCGCAAGCGATCCCGTTCCGTGAAGGCTTGACGGTGCTCGACGTGATCATTCAGGTCGGCGGGTTGAGCCAGTTTGCATCACCGAATCGCTCGAAAGTCGTGCGCAAGATCGACGGCAAAGCAATAGAAATCAAAGTCAAGTTGGGCGATCTCCTGAACAAGGGAGATACAGATCAAAACATCGACATGGAACCCGGAGACATTCTGATTATTCCGGAATCACGGTTCTGACGAAGAAAAACACAGGTCAAATCGGATGTTTAGAGAAGTTATCGATCAGTTGCTTGCTGCGATCCGTGGCGCATGGCGCTACCGCTGGCTGGCCCTGAGTCTCGCTTGGGGTATTGCAATGGCCGGTTGGCTCTGGGTACTGATGCTGCCGGACGAGTACGAAGCAAAGACACAGGTATACGTTGACACCGAGTCCGCACTGTTGCCGCTTGTCGAAGGACTCGCGGTACGCACCGATGTGATGACCGAAGTCAACATGATGACGGTGGTTTTGGTCAGCCGACCGCAACTCGAACGCGTCGCACGTGACACCGATCTTGATCTTCGCGCGACCGATGCCCGCGAATGGGAAATGCTTATCAGGGAGCTTCGCAAGCGCATCCGGATCGGTGGTGATGCGCGTCGCAATCTGTATGAAATCCAGTACTACGACGAAGATCGGGACATGGCGCTCAAGGTGGTCCGTTCGTTGTTGAACGTGTTTGTCGAGGATACGCTGGGGGAAACCACACAGGACAACA
>JAZFZN010000136.1:0-3914 GCA_036475515.1 Gammaproteobacteria bacterium | reverse complement strand
CCGGTTGGCGGCCCTAGAATGGTTGCGGTTGGTGAGCAGGATGCGGGCGACGCCCTCGCCGGCGATCTCGTCGAGCACTGGGCCCGAGGGGTCCACTGGATCGATGCAGAGGTTGCCACTAGGATCCCGGATCAGGTAGCCATTGAAGTCGTAGCCGTGGGGTTCCGAGAACCAGGTCCACGTCAAGATGCCATTGACGATCTCTTGCATGTGTTCTTCCGCCCCCGTGCAGTGCAGCACAGGAATCACGAAAAAGATACGCCACGCAACACAGCGTCTACTCGCTGCAAATCCTGCTTGGTATCGACACCCGGCGGTGGCACGGCTTTTGCGACATCAACCTGTATCTTCAGACCCATCCACAACGCGCGTAGTTGTTCGAGACGCTCGGTGCTTTCGATCTCACAGGCCGGCGTTGCCGACATCCTCAACAAGGCGTGCGTGCGATACGCATACAGCCCGACATGACGCAACGCGGCCGAAGACTGAATCCGGCTTCCGCCAATCGCGTCCCGGCGAAACGGAATGGTGGCACGACTGAAATACAAGGCCGAGCCGTCCTCGGCGAGAACGACCTTCACGACGTTTGGGTTTTGCCATTCGGCCGGATTGTGTATCGGTGTACACAGTGTCGCCATATCCGCATCTGAATACATCCACAGGAGTTCAGCAACCTGTCGCACTGTTTCCGGCGGCATCAACGGTTCATCGCCCTGCAGGTTCACGACCAGTTCGTCTTCGTCCCAACCTTCGAGTCGCGCGACCTCTGCGATCCGGTCAGTTCCGGATGCGTGTTCGGGCGATGTCATCACGACCTCCGCGCCGAACCCGCGGGAGGTCTCAAAAATCCGTTCGTCATCCGTTGCAATAATGACTCGTTGTGCACCGCTGTCTGTAGCGCGGCGCCATACGTGTTCGATCAACGGCGCACCCGCCAGCTCCCTCAGGGGTTTGCCCGGTAGCCGTACGGAGGCGTATCGAGCGGGGATGACGACGAAAAACTTCAAGATCCAGAGCCCTTTTTGCGCAACCGATCTGTTTCTTCGAGGGACAGCTTGCGGGCTTCGTCTTCGAGCATGATCGGAATCCCGTCACGTACCGGATAGCCCAGCCTATCGCGAACACAGTCGAGTTCTTCGGCCTCCTTGTCATAGATCAGCGTGCCTTTGCAGATCGGACAAGCCAGGATGTCGAGCAATTTATCGTCCACGGTTCACCATTTTTCTGATTGTCTCCAGCAATAACGCTTTGTCTGTCTCCGAGAACGACGCGTCGACAGGCACTGCGAAATGACGTTCGTCAGCCAGACTGACATATTTTACGGCATCTTTTTCTGTCATCAGTACCGGATATTCGTCATCAAAGCTGAGTGCACCATGCGAATAGCTCGCGTGGTCCGAAAACGGGTGTGGAATGACAGCGATTCCGAATTCGCTCAGCGTGTCGAAAAACCGCTGTGGGTTTCCGATGCCGGCGACCGCGTGCACAGTCCGGTCTGTGAAATCCGAGAGTTCACAGCTGTCGTGGTCGATCAAACGCACGGCACGTTTCGCGATGAGTCGCATGGCGATCTCACCCTCTAGCACGGGTTCGCCATTGACGACGACGGCATCCACTTGCTTCAACCGCGACGGTGATTCGCGCAACGGCCCGGCGGGCAACAACCGGCCGTTGCCAAAGCGTCGTTGACCATCGATGACGACCCATTCGAGGTCTCTTTCGAGTCCGTAGTGTTGCAAACCGTCATCAGAAACGACGAAGTCGACATTGCGGGCGGTCAGTCGCCGTGCCGCGGCCGCGCGGTCAGCACCAACCACGACCAGACAGCCCGTACGCCGCGCAATCAATGCCGGCTCGTCCCCGATTTCCTCGACACTGTCGCCGTCCGCAACCTGATGTACCGCACGCGAATCTCGGCCGTAGCCACGACTGACGACACCGGGGCGCAAACCGAGGATCTGCAGCCGCTCGACAACCCAGATCACCAGAGGCGTTTTCCCCGACCCCCCAGCGGTCAGGTTGCCGATCACGAGTACCGGAACTCCGACACCGCGTTGCCCGAACAAGCCGAGACGATAGAAGACACGACGCAAACCGGAGACAACCGCGAACACGACTGACAACGGCAACAGCAGTACCCCGCTCCAGTGCCGCTCGTACCAAACTCGCTGCAACCAGGCATGCATCAGGTGTCGTGAAATTGCAGCTTGTGCAACCGAGCGTACTGTTCACCATTCTCGATCAGCTCTGCGTGCGTACCCGATTCGGCGATGCGGCCTGCGCTGATCACGAGGATACGATCGGCATTCTCGACAGTCGAAAGCCGATGCGCGATCACTAGAGTCGTCCGGTTGGACATCAGCGTCTCGAGCGCCGTCTGGATGTGGCGTTCTGACTCGGTGTCGAGCGCCGACGTCGCTTCGTCGAGGATCAGTATCGGTGCGTCTTTCAGCAGTGCGCGTGCGATCGCGATTCGTTGTCTCTGTCCACCCGATAAGCGGGTACCGCGATCGCCGACCATGGTTTCCAGACCATCGGGGAGTTTGAGCGCGAATTCGAGCACGTGGGCTGCTTCTGCAGCACGTTCGATCTCTTCCCGGTCACGCTCCTGCAACGCACCGTAAGCAATGTTGTTTGCGATCGTATCGTCGAACAGCGTGACCAGTTGGCTGACCATGGCGACCTGACGTCGCAGGTCCTGCAGCCGGTACTCGCGGATGTCATGGTCATCGACCCTTATGGTGCCACTGGTGACGTCGTAAAAGCGCGGCAACAGACCGACGATCGTCGATTTGCCACTGCCGGAAGGTCCGACCAATGCGACCGTTTCGCCGACCTGTATTGAAAAAGAAATCCCCTTCAATACCGGGCCCTTCTCTTCGTCGTAGACGAAGCGAACATCGTCGAAGACGATGTTGCCGACAGCGTGTTCCAGGGGCAGGTCGCCACCTGCATGCTCGGAGTCCTGGTCGATGATGTCGAACACGCTTTTCCCCGCTGCAATCCCCTGCTGCAACGGCGCATTGATGTTGGTGAGGTTCTTCAACGGCGCCATGACCAGGCCCATTGCGGTCAGAAAGCTGACGAAGGTCGACGCCTCAATAGATATGGCGTCGCTGGTTGCCAGGAAGATCACAGCAACCAGCGCGATCGCCGCCATCAGCTGCACAATGGGTATGCTTGCGGTCTGAGTCATTACCAGACGCATGTACAAACTGCGGTTTTGCTCGTTGACATCTTCGAAACGCTCGCGTTCGTGATCGATTCCATCGAAGACCTTGACGACACGATTGTTCTCCAGTGCTTCCTCGGTCACATGCGTGACGTTGCCCATCGAATCCTGAATGCGCGTCGAATAGCGACGAAAACGGCCGCTAACCAGCTGCAAGAACCAGGCGACGACCGGACCCAGTACTATCGTGAGCATCGACAGTTTCCAGCTCGTATAAAACATGTACGCGACCAGAAAGACGATCGTCAGTGTGTCACGCACGAGTACGGTGACAACGCTGGTCGCCGCCTGTGCGACCTGTTCGACGTTGTACGTCAACTTCGAAAGAAGAATTCCAGACGAGGTGCGATCGTAGAAACTTGTCGGCAACGACAGATATTTGCTGAACAAGTCGCTGCGAATGTCTTTGATCACTCTGCGGCCAACCCACGCCAGGCTGTAGGCCTGTGTGAAGCCGGAAACACCGCGAACCATGAACAGGGTGAAGAACAATGCCGCGAGCTGCCGTACTTCCGTGCGATTGTCTCCTGCCAAAAAGCCGACATCGAGGAACTGTTTCAGGAGGTAAGCAATTCCAGCGGCGGTCGGTGCATACACGACAAGACCGAGGATGCCGAGAAACGCTACATATTTGTAACGCCACGAATAACTGAGCAGCCGTCCATAGATCGGCCAAACGTTC
>JAZFZN010000135.1:0-5330 GCA_036475515.1 Gammaproteobacteria bacterium | reverse complement strand
GTACTGCAACCATGTGAACAAACGTTCGAGCAACGGGTTGTTTGCCTTGCTCGTCAGCGGTACTCGAGCGGGGCGTCAAAGCTGAGCACTGTCCCATCATCAAATTTCAGTATGAATTCCACGACATCTCCTTCGACAAAAACGCCCTTTGGCTGCATCAACATCAGATGTTTGCCCATCGGTCGAAAGGTCAGTTTTTCTCCGGTGTCGATGCTTATCGACTCTACGGGCCGCATGCGCGACACGTCGTTTTCCTGGGTTGTCTCATGGATCGATACGGACGCAAAGTCCGGGCTCTCCGCACCGATGAGCGTGAGTGCATAGCCTGTGGGATTGGTCAGCGTGAAATAGGCAGCGGTCATGGTTGTACCAGACCTGACAGGCCGCACCCACGCGTCTTCAACAATGGGTTGCTCCGTTGTTCCACAGGCGACAAGCAACCCGAAGAGGCTTGCAAGTGCCAATCGGTTCATCGGCTACTCGCCGTGACGATTTTTCGCAGATCGGCGACGATCTGCTCGCCGTCATGCGGTGTATTGAAGATCGCGTACAGCCGTCCGTCCGGGTCCGTCAGAAACAACGACGCAGTGTGATCGACTGTATAAGTATCACCCATCGCCGTGTAGTTGACCGCCACACCGAGGTCCGTCGTCAGAATCTGGATTGCGGACAGTTCCCCGGTAACACCGATCAGCCCCGGTGCGAAAGAAACATAGTCGAACATGACTTCAGGGGTATCACGCATCGGGTCGACCGACACGAAGACGGCACGCGGCCGCTGCTCATCGGGTAGCCCGGCCAGAGCGTCCCCGGCATCTCGCAGCATGTGCAGCGTCGTCGGGCAGACATCCGGGCAGTTGGTGAAGCCGAAAAACAACAGATTCCAGCCTCCCCTAAGCGATTCTTTCGTGAACGGTTCGCCGTTGTGATCGACCAGTTCAAACTCGCGAAGCGGGCGGGGGTTCGGCAATACCGTTGCCGCGTATATCTTCTGATCGCGCGACGTGATATAGGCAGCGGTTGTCACACCGAGCACGAGTGCCAGCACGGCGATCGATGGCAGTATCCATTTCTGTCCGGTCATAGGAGCCGCACACTGCTGGAAAATGGTCGGTTATTATAACGGACCGTCCGGCAGCTGCCGGAGTCTCTGCGATACGTTACAGCGATGAAACAACCAACCGAGGACCTGAAGACGATTCTCGACTTTGTGCGCTGGGGCGCGAGTCGCTTCAACACCGCGGAACTGTTTTTCGGTCACGGCACAGACAACGCGACAGACGAAGCCATTTGGCTGGTCTGTCACACGTTGCATCTCGACGCGCCGATACCCGAGGAGTTCTTTGGCGCACGGCTGACCGCGGACGAAAAACACGCCATTGCCGAGTTGTTCGAGCGACGCATCAACGAACATCTCCCCGCAGCGTATCTGACAAACTCTGCACGGTTCATGGGCCTCGAATTCTATGTTGATGAACGCGTGCTGATTCCGCGTTCACCGCTGGCCGAACTGATCGAACAGCGTTTTGAACCATGGATCGATCCGGACCACGTCAATCGCATTGTGGATATGTGTACTGGCAGTGGTTGTATCGCGATTGCATGTGCCTATGCTTTTCCTGAAGCACAAATCGATGCGGTCGACCTGTCCGATGGCGCACTCGACGTGGCACACATCAATATCGAACGCCACGGACTCGCGAATGTCGCCGCGCACCAGTCCGATCTATTCGAAGGATTGCCGGCGGCTCAATACGACATCATCGTCAGCAATCCACCGTACGTCGATGACCAGGAGATGGCCGAACTCAGACAGGAATATCGGCACGAACCGACTGTAGGACTCGCGGCGGGTCCTGGCGGTCTGGACATTGTGCTGCGGCTCTTGCGTCATGCACCGGCATTCCTTGGTGAGGACGGTGTTCTGGTCGTCGAAGTCGGCGCGGCTCGCGAAGCACTGGAAGAACGTTGCCTGCATGTTCCTTTTACCTGGCTCGAGTTCGAGCATGGTGGAGAAGGCGTATTCCTGTTGCGGGCGAACGACCTGAAAAACTCGGTCTCACAGATCGATGTGGCCTGATCGATGTCCGGCAATACATTCGGAAAATTGTTTACTGTGACGAGCTTTGGCGAAAGCCACGGCCCGGCCATCGGTTGTGTCGTCGACGGTTGTCCGCCCGGGCTCGAGTTGTCGGTCGACGACATCCAGCCGGAACTGGAACGTCGTCGTCCGGGAAAAACCCGTCATACGAGTCAGCGACGCGAAACCGACGTCGTCAAAATCCTGTCCGGCGTGTTCGAGGGCAGGACCACCGGAACACCGATCGCGCTGTTGATCGAGAATGTCGACGCGCGGTCGCGCGACTACGAAAAACTCGCAGATCGGTTCAGACCGGGGCACGCCGACTACACCTACGAGCAGAAGTACGGAATCCGGGATCATCGCGGTGGCGGACGTGCTTCGGCGCGCGAGACGGCCATGCGTGTGGCCGCCGGCGCTATTGCGCGAAAATATCTGAAGACACGTCTCGATCTGGAAATCCGTGGTTATCTTGCCCAGCTCGGCCCACTGGTACTCGATCCCGTGTCGCCGGAGTCCGTCGACGACAACCCGTTTTTCTGTCCTGACCCCTCCCGGGTCGATGAACTGACCGCATTCATGGACCGGCTGCGCAAGTCCGGAGACTCCGCAGGCGCACGAGTGACTGTCGTAGCATCGGGTGTGCCACCCGGACTCGGCGAACCCGTGTTTGACAAGTTGTCAGCCGACATCGGCCATGCACTGATGAGTATCAACGCGGTCAAGGGTTGCGAGATCGGCTCTGGATTTGCCTGTGTCGAACAACTCGGCAGTGAACACCGTGATGAAATGACGCCCGACGGGTTCACGAGCAATCACGCCGGCGGTATTCTCGGCGGCATTTCCTCCGGTCAGGACATTGTGGCGAGCGTTGCATTGAAACCGACATCCAGTCTGCGCCTTCCGGCGCGGTCGGTGGATCGCGAAGGTCAAGCCGTCGAAGTTGTAACACACGGTCGACACGACCCCTGCGTCGGTTTGCGGGCAGTACCCATTGCGGAAGCCATGCTGGCACTCGTATTGATGGACCACTATCTGCGCCACCGGGCTCAGAACGCCGACGTCATCGCATCGGAGCACGCTGAGGCCACGACCCGCAACAAGAAAGTCAGCCGATGAACAACATCGACGGATACGACGTTGCGATCGTCGGAGTGACAGGGCTGGTCGGGGAAACACTCGTTACAGTGCTGCAGGAGGCGGATTTCCCGATAAGAAGCTTGTACCCGCTGGCCAGTGCGCGTTCGATTGGAAAGACCGTCAAATTCCGCGGAGAGTCGATAGCTGTAGATGATCTGGCAGGTTTTGATTTCTCGAAGAGTCAGATCGGTTTCTTTTCAGCTGGTGGCGCAGTCTCCGCTGAGTACGCGCCGGTGGCTGCCCGAGCGGGCTGTATCGTCATCGACAACACATCTCAGTTCCGGTACGAGGACGACGTTCCGCTTATCGTTCCGGAAGTCAATGCAGAAGCGATTGCCGGTTACAAACGACGCAACATCATTGCAAATCCTAACTGTTCGACGATCCAGCTCGTTGTCGCTTTGAAACCGATCTACGATGCCGTCGGCATAGAACGCATCAACATCGCGACCTACCAGTCCGTTTCCGGAGCCGGGCGCAGCAGTATCGAACAGCTGGCACATGAAACCGTCGAGCTTATGAGCGGTCGCCCCCTCGAAGGAGCAGAACGCGAGGCGCAGATTGCCTTCAATGCGAGACCACAAGTCGACGTCTTTCAGGACAACGGATACACGCGGGAAGAAATGAAGATCGTCTGGGAAACCCGCAAAATCCTGGGCGACGACACGATCCGCATCAACGCGACCGCCGTGCGGATCCCGGTGTTCTTCGGGCATTCTGAGGCAGTTCACATCGAAACACGCGACAAGATCAGCGCCGACGAGGCACGCGCTGTACTCAATGCGGCGCCGGGCGTCAGTGTGCGCGATGAACCACGAGTAGCCGATTATCCGACGGCCGTCACAGATGCCGCGCGGGGCGATATGGTATTCGTAGGCAGGATTCGAGAGGACATTTCGCACCCACGTGGACTCGATCTGTGGGTAGTCGCGGACAACATCCGAAAAGGTGCGGCACTAAACAGTGTCCAAATCGCTGAAATATTGGTGGAAAGTTACTTATAAGCTATAGTTAGCGCCGGAACGTAAAGGGGCTTGTGAACTTCTTTGCGGGCCACGTTCCGAACGGTCGGGGGGCGTCTGGGGAGTATCATGCAGCAAAAACGCGTACTACCGCTGTTGAGCCTTTTTCTTTTGCCGGTACCGGTATGGGCACTGGGACTCGGCGATATTCACTTGAAATCGGCACTGAATCAGCGGCTGGATGCGGACATCGAACTGGTTTCTGCAACACCGGAGGAGCTCAACAACCTCGAGGTGTCGCTCGCGTCGCGGGAGACGTTTGGCAACTACGGGCTCGACTATCCTGGCTATCTGAACGACCTGCGATTCAACATCGTGAATCGCGCCGACGGCAACTGGGTCGTGCACATCACGTCGACCCAACCACTGCGTGAACCGTTTGCAACCTTCCTGGTTGAAGCGGACTGGGCACGCGGAAGGTTGTTGCGCGAATATACGGTTTTGCTCGATCCGCCGGTCTTTACACCGGTCGAACGCCCGGCAACCGCGGTAACGACACCGACGACGGGTGCTGAAGGCCCTCGAGCCGGTACGATTCGAACGGCACCTGCACCTGCACCCGCACCTGCACCGGGAGTTGTTCCCGTGCGTGATTTCACTGCGGTTGACGGTTCGTACGGGCCGATCAGTCGTGGCGAAACCTTGTGGGAGATCGCAAACCGGGTCACAACGGGCGGCGTCAGTATCGATCAGACGATGATGGCATTGTACGACGCGAATCCTCGAGCGTTCATTGGCAACATCAACCTGGTCAAGGAAGGCGCGGTGCTGCGTGTACCGACCGCCGACGAACTTGCCCGGACATCGCGGTCCGCTGCACGTGGCCGGGTTGCCGAACACCACGCTGAATGGCGCAGCCTGCCCGGCGTAGTGGCTGGCGGGCAGCTGCGACTCGTAGTCCCGGGTGAAACCGCAAGACCGGGTACCTCCGCGAGCAGTGCCGAACTCGAGGCACAACGTGCCGAGAACGAACGACTCAGTGAACGGATGACCGATCTTGAAACCGAACTGGGCGACGCGCATCGGCGCATCGAACTGCAGAACGAAGAACTGGCAGCACTGCAGGCCCAGCTCGGGGCCATGCAGGA
>JAZFZN010000134.1:0-2883 GCA_036475515.1 Gammaproteobacteria bacterium | reverse complement strand
TGTTGTACTGGTTGACCAACAACCTGTTGTCCACCGCCCAGCAATGGCGCATCAACAAGGTTGTCGAGAAGGAACGATAGTCGGGGTCGCGTGTCATCCTAAGCCCGAAGGGCGAAGGATCCCTCACTTCGTTCGGGATGACGTGAACGGCTCGGCACGACTACGTCAGTTCCGTCAGTATCTCGACTTCTGAATGCAGGGTCCGGTGCACCGGACAGCGATCCGCGATCTCCAGCATGCGTTGCGCGACCTCTGCGTCGATGTCCCCGCCGATCCGGATGGTCCGTTTGAAAGAATCTACTTTGCCTTCTTCTGTCTCGCAGGTTGCACAGTCTTTTGCGTGGATTTTCTCGTGTACGACGTCGACCGTGATCGAGGACACCTGCAGCTTCTTTCTGTCTGCGTACATCCGCAGGGTCATCGAGGTGCAGGTGCCGAGTGCGGTGGCCAGCAGATCGTAAGGGGAAGGCCCCAGATCGGTCCCGCCATACGATTCCGGTTCATCGGCGATCAGTCGATGACCGGCTGAATTGACTTCGGTATAGAAGCCACCGCTCCCTATGCGTGTCACCGTGCCGCCGGTTTGGGCCGGTTCGAGTACAGAAGGCGTATCGAGTTCGAGGTATTTGCGCGCCCAGGTCGCGAGTACGGTACCGACATAACGCGAGTCCGTTTCGTCGGAAAGCAGATGATCGGCCTTGTCGAGGCTGATGAAGCTTTTCGGGTGCAACGCGCTCGTGAAGATCTCTGCCGCGTTGTCGATCCCGACGACTTCGTCGACCGGTGAGTGTAAAACCATCAGGGCACGTCGCAGGTTGTGGATCGTGCTTGCGACGTCCTGGTTCTCTATATCGTCGATGAACTGTTTGTTGATCGTGAACGGTCGTCCACCGAGGCTGACCTCGGCACGTCCGTCGCGTTCGATGTCTTCGCGTTTTCCGGCCAACAGACGGCCGATATGCGACGCAGTCGCCGGTGAACCGATCGTTGCGACGGCCCGGCTCGACGGGATCTGCGGCGCGGCCATCAGGCAGGCGGTGCCACCGAGCGAGTGGCCCACCAGCAGTTGTGGCGCTTCGTATTGTGCGGCCAGGTGCTCGGCTGCTGCGACCAGGTCACTGACCTGCGATGAGAAGTTGGTATCGGCAAAGTCGCCCTCGCTTTCGCCGAGTCCGGTGAAGTCGAAACGCAAAACGGCGATCCCGCAGTCGGCCAGCGCCCGCGTGATGTTTGCAGCCGCCTTGATGTTTTTCGTACAGGTGAAGCAGTGCGCGAACAGCGCGTAGGCTTGTGGAGTAGCCGATGGCATCTCGAGCCGTCCGGTCAATGTGATCCCGTCGCCGTTTTCAAACCGTACTTTTTCGGATTTCATGTTTACGCTCCGGACGCTATCGTTTCACATAATCTCACAAACGCTGATCGCCCGATTGGCTATGATGTTCCCATGAGAGTACTCATCACCGGTGGGACCGGGTTCATCGGCAGCGCACTTGCACGCTCCTGTGCAGCGCGTGGTGATGAAGTCACGGTATTCGGCCAGGCGAACAACGAAAACGAAAGCCGGCGCGCCGAAGAGCTGGCGCAAAACGGTTTCGGCGTGATCCTCGGATCGGTTCTCGACGCTGAACTCCTCGGCCGAGCCTGCGCCGTGATCCATGTATCGTTGGCGGTCTGACGTTATCGCTATGTCAAGTGACCGCGCGTTCCCAACACGACCGGGATTATAGGAATCGGCGGTGCTTTGCTACATTTTCGGGGGATAGAGGCAGTGCAAATGTCCGGCAAATCACACGAGGACATCATCGCCGCGATCGCCACGCCGCCAGGCCGCGGTGGTATCGGTATCCTGCGGCTGTCCGGACCTGAGCTGACGGAGATCGGCGCCGCGTTGCTCGGCCGTTTGCCGGCGCCGAGAAAAGCCGCTCTTCGGCGCTTTCTGGATGGTGACGGAAACGCCATCGACGATGGACTGGCGATCTATTTCCCGAAACCCCATTCCTTCACCGGCGAAGACGTACTCGAACTGCACGGTCACGGCGGTCCTGTCGTACTCGATATGCTATTGAAACGTGCCACCGAACTCGGTGTACGCCAGGCCCGACCCGGCGAGTTTTCAGAACGCGCTTTTCAGAACGACAAACTCGACCTTGCACAAGCCGAGGCGATCGCTGATCTGATTGAATCCGGAACGACCGAGGCGGCACGCGCTGCATTACGTTCTCTCGAGGGTAAGTTCTCCGACGAGATCCACTCCTTGTCGGACACGATCACTGAATTACGTACTTACGTCGAAGCAGCCATCGATTTTCCCGAAGAGGAGATCGATTTCCTGAAGGACGAAGAGGTCACGCGACGGGTCAACGAGCTGTTCCGCCTGTTCGATTCGATCAGGAATGCTGCGAAACAAGGCACTCTATTGAGAGACGGCATGACACTCGTGATTGCCGGTCGTCCGAACGCCGGAAAGTCGAGCTTGCTGAACCGTCTTGCAGGTTACGAAGCAGCGATCGTGACCGAGATACCGGGCACAACACGCGACGTGTTACGCGAACGCATACAGATCGACGGCATGCCTTTGAATGTCATCGATACCGCGGGATTGCACGAATCAGGTGACGTCGTCGAAGCCGAAGGTATGCGTCGTGCACGCGAAGAGATGCAACGCGCAGACCGCGTGTTGCTGGTCATCGACTCCAAAGCAGGTGACCCGGAAGACGTTCCCGAACAGGTTCCTGACGACCTGCCGGTCACGATCGTACGCAACAAGATCGATCTGACCGGCGAGGCCGCAGGACTGACGGACGGAGATGTGCCACACATCGCCTTGTCGGCAATAACCGGCGACGGAATTGATTTGCTACGTAGACATCTGGCCGACTGCGT
>JAZFZN010000133.1:0-2336 GCA_036475515.1 Gammaproteobacteria bacterium | reverse complement strand
TGGCACCAGTTATCATCTTCAGGACTTCATCCAGTCAGATGCATCGATCAAACCCGGGATATCCGTTGTCGCTCTGCTGTATTTGCGAGGAGAACTGGTCGGCATCAACACGGCGATCATTTCACGCACCGGTGTCAACATCGGCCTCGGCTTCGCGATCCCGACGAACATCGCACGCAGCGTCATGGATCAGATCATCGAACACGGTGCAGTCCATCGTGGCCTGCTGGGTGTCAGCATCGTCGACGTCGATGATGGTTTTGCCGAACTGTATGACGTCGATACAAACGGCGGTGCGGTCGTCAGGGAAATCACGCCTGGTTCGGCTGCAGACGACGCCGGCATTCAGGTGTTCGATGTGATCACGGCGGTGGACGGCGAGCCGGTTGAAGACGCCACCGATCTGAGGACCACGATCGGCTTGAAACGGGCCGGCCAGGGCATACGGATTGATTATCTGCGTAACGGCAGCAAGCGGGACACGACCGCGACACTCGGCGAACGCGAGGTCACGGCCGTAGCCAGCACCGAGTCACCCGGCGACAGTCCGTCCGGCAGCAATCTGCACCCGAACCTGGCCGGCGCCGAGTTTACCGAGATTCCACAAGGCGCCCCGGGCTATGGCGAGGTCGACGGTGTGTTCGTCAACCGGGTGCAACAACAGTCGCCGGCCTGGCGGTTCGGACTGCAACAGGGCGACATCATTACCGAGGTTGACCGCAGACCGGTCACGGACCTGAACGAGTTTCGCGAAGCGGCCACTGAAGGAGAAGCCCACTGGTTGAAGGTCGATCGTGGCGGCCAGACGGTCGCGATCAGGATTCCCTGACCAACTCCAGGCACGGTTGGTAATCAGGCAAAAAAAGCCCCTCGAAGAACGAGGGGCTTTTTCGTGGCGGCCAGACGTGCACGGGATCCGCCTCAAAAACCCGGCGAGAAGGAAATACGTCCACCGATATAGATATTGGTCAGGTCGTCGCCTGTTTCGTACTCGAACAAAAGCGCGCCGACGTCGTTGAAGTGATACAGGACTCCGGCTCCGAACATTGTGTCAATGTCATCTATGTCGACGTGTCTGATGTAGCCGTTGACTTCAAACTTCTCGGTCACCAGACCACGGGCGCCCAGACGCACGCCAAAACCGCTGTCGTCGACTGATGAAAAACCGGCGTCGACTTCGGCCGATTCATAGGTCACTTCGGCAATGAAATCCGCACGCTCGGAAAAACCGCCATGAAAACCGGCACCGAGCCGCCAAGTATTGAAGTCCGTATCGATTCCGAATGCAGAGATATCCGTGAATGTGATTTCGCCGAGAAAATGTACGTTTTCGTTGAATCCGTAGGAACCGCGAACGGCAAAACCATCACCGTCAGCCGGTTCCAGTTCTGTGTCCAGATACAGCACATCGACATAGCTGTAATCGATCTGGTCTTTGCCGAAACAGACATTTGCTGCCAGCAACAAGACGGCCAACAAGGTGGCGAATGAAAATTTCATCGTTTTTCCTCTGCAACAAGAACGGTTTTCAATACTTTCTCACCTTTAGGCGCCAATCAACATGCGTGCACCAACGATTGCAAGCACAACGGCGAACAGCCGTTTCAGAACATGCGTCGGCAACACGTGCGCGAGATACGCACCGAGTGGTGCGGTCAGCATGCTGGCGACGACGATTCCAGCAACGGCTGGCCAGTAAACAAATCCGGTGCTCCATGGTGGCAATGTAGAGATATGCCACCCGGTGTATACGAATCCGATGGCCGCCGCGAACGCGACCGGTACCGTCGTCGCAGCAGCCGTTGCCACCGACTCGCGCACCGGGACACGGAACATCAACAAGGACGCATTGACGACAATGCCGCCACCGATCCCGGTAAGCGCGGAGATGACGCCGGTACCGGCACCGACGATGGTCTGCACGACAGGACCCGGAAGATCGCGTTGCGCGGGTGGGCGCCGGTCGACGAACAGGTAGACCGATACGACGATCACGAAAACACCGAATACCGTCTGCAGCTGCGCCGTGGAACTCGACGCCGCCAGTGCGACACCGGCAGCGGTACCGATCAGAACACCGGGTACGAGCATCTTGACGACACTCCACAGCACCGCGTCACGCTTTGCATGCGCTATCGTCGAGGATGTCGAGGTGAAGACGATGGTGGCCAGGGATGTGGCGATCGCGAGGTGCATGATGCAGGCTGGGTCGAACCCCGCTCGTGCGTACAGATAGGCCATGGCCGGTACGATGATCAGCCCGCCACCGATGCCGAACAAACCGGCACTCAGCCCGGCGAGAGCACCCGCCAGGGGATACAGCCACCACAGACCGA
>JAZFZN010000132.1:0-4246 GCA_036475515.1 Gammaproteobacteria bacterium | reverse complement strand
TTTCTGGTGATCTTTCACCTCGGTGCGTTGCATGAAGTCGGTTCCAACAACCCCGACGGCGTCGAGATCAAAGAGCACAAAGGATCCGACGGCGTACCACTGGATGGGATTGCGTTCCATCCATACTACACCGTGAAAGATCTCGTCGGGGTCGTCGTATTCCTGATGATTTTTTGTGCGATCATTTTTTTCGCGCCGACGATGGGCGGGCTGTTTCTCGAGCATGCCAACTTTGAACCGGCCGACCCGTTGCGCACACCAGAGCACATCGCACCGGTGTGGTATTTCACACCATACTACGCAATCTTGCGCGCGGTCCCGAACAAGCTTGCCGGGGTGTTGTTGATGGGGGGTGCGATTGTCCTGCTGTTCTTCCTGCCCTGGCTTGATCGATGCAAGGTCAAATCATGGCAGTACCGCGGCACGTCTTTCAAGTTCGCGTTGCTGACATTTGCGGTGACCTTCATTGCATTGGGTTATCTGGGGCTGCAACCGGCGACACCGGAATCCACCTTGGCTGCTCGGATCTTTACGGTTGTCTACTTCGCGTTCTTCCTCGCTATGCCGTTCTATACAAAGAACGAACGCACGAAACCGGTACCTGATCGAGTCAAGTTCCATGCGTAGTCCCAGGGCGGTTTTCAGCGTTCTTCGAGCCGGGCTCGTTTGCTTCGGTCTGTCGCCGATTGCGCACGCTTCGGAAGCACCGATCGTATTCGAGCGCGCTGACAACGATCTGACGAACGAGCGGTCTCTGCAACGTGGTGCGAAGTACTTCGTCAATTATTGTCTCGGTTGCCATTCTGCAGAATATGTGCGTTACGAGAGTCTGGTAGAAGACCTCGGGCTGACCGAGGACCAACTGGTTCGGAACTTGATGTTCGCCGGTGGCAAGCCGCAAGACACGATGGAGACATCGATGCGGCCGGAAGACGCTGTACACTGGTTCGGACGTAAGCCACCCGATTTGTCGCTGGCCGCACGCAGTCTTGGGACCGACTGGTTGTTCTCGTACCTGAAGTCGTTTTACGTGGATCCCGATGGTTCGCAGGGTGTCAACAATCTGATGACTCCCGGTCTGTCAATGCCGCATGTGCTCTGGGAACAGCAGGGTGTACAGCGGGTGGTGTTTGCCGAAGAGGTCGACGCCGATGGCAACGCCCGCGAGATTTTCGATCACTTCGAGCAGGTCACGGAGGGCGCACTGAGCGCGGAAGAGTACGACGCACTGGTACGGGACCTGGTCAATTTTCTCGACTACATCGGTGAGCCCGCGCAGCTCAAGCGACAACAGATCGGACTGCGTGTATTGGCATTTTTGGCCTTCCTACTCCTGCTGACTTACGCGTTGAAGCGTGAGTTCTGGAAGGACGTTCATTAGTTGAAACAACAGGCGCTGGCCGGTTGTTGCCTGTATATAGATGATGAGGAGGCACCTGTAAGTATGGCTGTTATCGCCAATCGACGTTCGGTCATGACCTTGTTTTCACGACCGACATGCCCACGTAGTCATCGCACAAGGATCGTGCTGGCGGAGAAAAACATCAACGTCGAGATCATTGATGTGGACAATGTGAATCTTCCAGAAGACTTGCTCGACCTGAATCCCTATCACAGTGTACCGACGCTCGTTGACCGCGAACTAGTGTTGTATGACTCGCGCGTCATCATCGAATATCTCGACGAACGGTTCCCACATCCGCCGCTGATGCCAGTTGATCCAGTGACACGGGCGCAGTTTCGCCTTGCTTTGTTCCGTATCGAGAAAGACTGGTACAGCCTTATCGACGAGCTCGGCGGGGTGGCGGACAAAAGGCACGTGAACAAGACGCGTAAAATCTTGCTCGAGAGCATTCTGTCCAGCGTTGATGTTTTTCGCGCGAAGAAGTATTTCCTGAGTGACGAGGTATCTCTCGTCGATTGCAGCATCGCACCGATCCTCTGGCGCTTGCCGCATTACGGGATCGAGATGCCGGCGCAGGGAAAACCCATTGTTCAGTATGCTGCGGAAATGTTCTCGCGTCCGTCGTTCCAGAAAAGCCTTACCGAGTATGAGCAGGAGATGCGTGGCGTCACCGTATGAAGTCGCGTCGCCCTTATCTCATCCGTGCAATGCACGAATGGATGACCGACAACGCCCACACACCACACATCGTTGTCGACGCCAGCGTACCGGGTGTGCAGGTGCCGGAAGGGCATGTATCTGACGGTAAGATCGTTCTGAATATCAGCCACGGAGCCGCAGAGAAACTGAGCCTCGGCACCGACGAGATCTCGTTCGACGCCCGATTCGACGGACACGTGTTTCACGTGATTTTACCGCCGGACGCAGTTCTCGGAATCTACGCACGCGAAACCGGTCGCGGTATGTTGTTTGATGACGAGGATCGCACACCGTCGCCGTCCGGCGATGCTCCGACCGGTACCGGACGACCGCAGCTCAAAGTCGTCAAATGAAGCGATCTTGATTACCGTCATCACCGGCGACATCACGGGGCTCGGAACCGGCGCGATTGTCAACGCCGCCAATACGACGTTGCTCGGTGGGGCTGGTGTAGATGGAGCGATACACGGAGCGGCGGGACCGGAACTGCTCGAAGCCTGCCGGTCCTTCGGCGGTTGTCCGACAGGCGAGGCTGTGATCACCCCGGGTTTCAGGCTGCCGGTACGTTGGATCATTCATACCGTGGGACCCGTCTGGTCGGGTGGTGGAAGCGGCGAGGCGGAGCTGCTGGAGCGCTGCTATCGAAATTGCTATGCACGTGCGACCGAAAATGACATCAACTCGATCGCGTTTCCATGTATCAGCACCGGTGCTTATGGCTTTCCGAAACGCAAGGCGGCGCAAATAGCGCTGAACATGATGCGCAGTCAGAGCAACGATACGATCGTATGTTGCTACTCTGACACGGACCGTCAGATCTACGAAGACTTGATTGCCGGTCAGTGACTGGCAAACAGCTGTTTGTCGATCAGATCGCACAAGCAGTGGATGCACAACAGGTGTACTTCCTGAATGCGTGCGGTCGACTGTGCGGGCACACGAATCTCGCAGTCTCCGCTGTTGAGTAGCGAAGTCATCTTGCCGCCATCGCGACCGCTCAAGGCCACGATGCCCATGCCTTTGTTGTGCGCCGTCTCGATCGCACGATTCACGTTGCCCGAATTGCCGGAGGTCGAGATTCCGAGCAACAGGTCGCCGGGGTTTCCCAGTGCACCCACCTGTTTCGAGAACACTTCTTCAAATGAGTAGTCGTTCGCGATCGACGTGAGTGTTGAGCTGTCCGTCGTCAGCGCAATCGCCGGCAGTGCAGGCCGTTCCATTTCGAAGCGGTTCAGCAGTTCGGACGAGAAATGTTGCGAATCGCCGGCTGAACCACCGTTGCCGCAACTGAGGATCTTGCCGTTTTCGCGCAGACATTTCGCCATCATCTCCGCCGCACGCGCCAGTGGTTTTGCCAGCGTGTCGATCGCCTCTTTCTTTGTAGCGATGCTGGCTTCGAAGTGCTCGCGGATCGTGCTTTCCAGAGACATCGTATGGGTCCCGGGTCAAGGTGTGGTCGCTATGGTCTATCGTCTGTCGTCAGTAGTCCAGCACACAGATGTCGGTCAGCTTGCGTCGAACGCATCTCGGATCCAGGTTATCCGATGATCTCCGTCGATACAGACGACATCGAAACGTACCGGTGCTCCGCGGTGTTCCGGGTGACACATCAGGTAGTGCTGCATCGCCGAGACGATGCGTCGGCGTTTGTGGCGGTCCACACTCTCGGCAGCGCTGCCACGGCTCGCCGTTTTTCGGAATCTGACTTCCACCGCCACCAGTGTCCCGCCGTCGCGCATGACCAAATCGAGTTCCCCGCGTTTGCTGCGGTGGTTGTGTGCAATTAGGACCAGACCGTGGCTGGACAACAGATCGGCGGCGGTGCGTTCCCAGTGTCGGCCCGTCGTACGGGATTCCATTCCCATCAGTAGCTTCCTTGCGCAGAGCTAGTTCAGACCGGTTCCGCCGGCGCCAATCGGTTGCGGTTGTGCATCGGGCAAAGGTTCCAAGGTGCCCCTGTGTACCTGGGCCCAGTCGAGTCGCCGGTGGACCCGGCCGTCACTGGTCACGGCGAGTTCGCCGGTCATACCTGAGACCTGTTCGGCTGTGGTCCGGTCGTTGTAGATCAGTGCGATCAAGCGGTAGGCATCGAATCCGAGCGCGTGCAGTTTCGAAAAGCGCGTCGTTTCGTCCGGCCAGTAC
>JAZFZN010000131.1:0-5354 GCA_036475515.1 Gammaproteobacteria bacterium | reverse complement strand
TTGTCATGCAAACACAGAGCAACACGAGCAACCACCCGGTGGCACCACCACCGCCACCGCCGATGCCTGCGGGGTTGGTCACCGTGACGAATGTCGTGTCTTCATCCACAGCACCGGCGGCATCGGTCACGATCAGACGGAAACCCAGGGTTGTGTTCCCGCTCACTTCCGGTGCTGTGAACGTCGCTGCCGCCGCGGTCGGGTCCGACAGTGTCACGGTCGGTCCGGTAGTCTGTGTCCACTGGAACGTGATCACACCGCCGTCCACGTCGTGCGACGCAGTGCCATCCAGTGTCGCCGTCGAGTTTTCGACGACCGAACCCGTTGAAAATGCAATGGCGTTGGGTATCTGGTTCTTCGCACCCGCATCGACCCCGTCGAGCGAGACGACGCCACTGTTGGTCGGGTCGAGCCATGCAGCGAGCGATGTCGCAGTGTTGCCATCGCCGGTCCACGCCGTTGCAAAACGACCGTACCAGTCCGGCAGTGGCGCACTGCAGGAAGCAGAGCCACCTGAAAGCGTTCCGACGATGTGGTGATTCGCGTTCCAGAGCCCGGCACCGGACGAACCGGCTTCGGTCGTGCCGAGATCCCAGTTGAACACACGCAGATAGTGCTGGGTGTTGTCTTCGACGTTTTCACCGAACTCGGTGATGATCAGTGGGTCGTTTTCGAAACTGATGCGTTTTTCGTCGCCCGTCGGATGATGGATCGTGGCACCGGAGTTCGGCGCCGTGGCACTGTGGTCCCAACCGGCATAGTGCACAGCGAAAGCCGCGGCAGGTACCTGGTCGAGTTCCAGCAACGTAAAATCCATGGTCGCGGAAGTCGCGCGGATGATCGAACCCGACTGACTTTGCGCCAGCGACCCGTCCGGCACACCGGCACATTGCGATGTCTCATAGTTCCAGAACGTCGTCAGCGACGCGGCTTCCGCCACTGTACTGACGCAATGGTTTGCCGTCAGAAAATACGGCCGCAGATGCGCGCCGGTGTTGTTGACGAGTGATCCGGTACAGACGATCCCCTGTGTGCCACGATTGAACGTGTAACGTGCGACCGAACGTATTTCCTCGCGCCAGGGAGCGCCCTCGGGGCAGACGACGTCGATGTTGCAGGGACCGGACTTGGTCGCAACATTCGCCTTCCAGAATTCACGGAATCCGCGATGTACTTTGCCGATGACCAGTTCGGTTTGTTCGATGTCCGATACTGTGGCTTCGACGACGACGGTGTCGCCCTTGACCAGCGGTATCCAGCGACCACCGGTGGCGTCGGCTTTCGTAAATGGCCCGCGGACCAGGTTCGCTTGCGGGTCGTACACGACCACGCGGCCACCGGCCGGCAGTTGAAACCGTTCAAAGCCGAAGTCGATCGATGTAGCACCAGGAGAACGCAAAACCAGACGGCCGACCCATTGCCCGGTCTCGATCTGTTTCCATTCAGCGCTTTCAGCGAAAGAGATAGATAACTCTACGGCTTCTGCATAGACGAAAGGCTGACGCTTGTCGGTCGGGCTCGGATAGCGTTGTTCGAGTGTCGCGACATCCAGGTCGTCGACACGGATTTCGGGGACACGGTCGAGCGAGAAGCCACGCTGCAGGGCTGCAGACCCGGCATATACAGACACCGACATAGCCAGCAGCCCAGCCATGATCAGCAGTCGTTGCAGTAGTTCTGTTGACATATGTCGCGCCACGGTCCGCGCTCTCGCCTAAGGGCTTTGACACCGAAACATCGCGAGTATCGCAGTCTAGCACCGGCCCGACACAGGCACGGAGTCGCAAAACTAAGACATCAGGGCGCCGAGCAATGGCAGATAGTGATCGATGAGCAGCGCTGCAAAGAGCAGACTCAGATAGGTCACCGAATAGGAAAAAACACGCATCGGAAGATCAGGTCGTTCGTCGCGCTTCAGCTCCAATGCGTAGTAAAGAAAACGCGCACCGAGGATCAGTGCGGAGACGAGATACAACAATCCACTCATGCCCGCCAGATAAGGCAACACGCTGACGACGATGAGCAATATCGTATAGAACAGAATGTGTAACTGTGTGTATGCGACACCGTGTGTCACCGGCAACATCGGAATACCGACTTTCGCATAGTCGTCGCGACGTGCTATAGCGAGTGCCCAGAAATGCGGTGGCGTCCACGTGAAAATGATCAGGAACAACAACAATGCATAAGCGTGCACTTCATTCGTAACCGCAGCCCAACCGAGTACCGGTGGCGCAGCGCCGGCAGCACCGCCGATGACAATGTTTTGTGGCGTCGCGCGTTTCAGGAACACGGTATAGATGACCGCATAACCGATCAGTGACGCAAAGGTCAGCACGGCCGTCAGGAGATTGACGAACACCGTCAGGATCACCATCGACGAAACACCGAGCAGCAGCGCAAACAGACCTGCCTGTGGTTCCGTCAAGTGACCGGTCGGCAACGGACGCCGCTTCGTGCGCGCCATCTCCGCATCGGCACGCCGGTCGAGGATGTGGTTGATCACGGCTGCGGATGCGGCGGCCAGGGCGATTCCGACGGTGCCGAACAACAACACCCGCCATGGCGGCAGCCCGGTGGAAATCACCGCGCCGTCGTACACGATCACCGGTACCGCGAGAAACATGCCGACGATCGCGGTGAACACGATCAGACTGACGACTTTCGGTTTCGTCAGCTCCAGATAGTCACCGAACGATGCAGATCGAATGGCTTCCATTAGCCCACTTCGTAACGCAGTGCGCGGTTCGCGTTGACGACACTCAACAACAACAAAACCGCAATGGCATTGTGCGCTGTCGCTATGCCGAGTGGAACGCCATACAGGACGATCGCAATCCCGAGCCCGAACTGTGTGAGCAGCAGTACTACGACAGCGGCCCCCGTGGCTCGCAGCCGGTGGCGGTATTGAGACAACATCCCGGCCGCAAACGTTCCGACCACGAGCAGCGTGAACAACGCACCGAGACGGTGCGTGAAGTGCACCGCAACACGAGCCGGGTGCTCGAGGACGCCGCCCTCGTAATCGATACCGATCCCCCGCCAGAGCACGAAGGCTTCACCGAAGTCGGAGTCCGGCCACCAGGCATTCTGGCAGCGTGGAAAATCGGGGCAGGCGAGTGAGGCGTAGTTCGCGCTGGTCCAGCCGCCGAGCACGATTTGCGCCGCAACGACCAGCAGCGCCAGTACCGCAAAGCGTCTCAAGGCCGGCGTGCCAGACAACCTTTGATGCATGCCGGCCGTATGAGCGACCCAGAACACCAACGCCAGAGTCGTCATGCCACCGATCAGATGCGCCGTTACAACCGCAGGTTTCAACAACAGGGTCACCGTCCACATGCCGAGCAACGCCTGAAACACGACCAGCACAACCAGCAACAGGGGCAGCACAACCGGTTGCTGGTTGTCGTCGCGGTTGCGCCACGCCAGCACGGCCAGCACCGCAATCAGAACACCGAGCAGACCGGCCAGATAACGATGCGCCATTTCGCGCCAGGCCTTACCGGTTTCGAGTGGCCGCTCTGAAAAAACCGGATCCGTCGTGTCGATCTCACCCGCATCCGGAACCAGCATCTGACCGTAGCAACCGGGCCAATCCGGACAACCGAGACCGGCGTCGGTCAGACGCACATAAGCACCGAATACCACGACGACGAATGCGAGCAGGGTCGTCGCCATCGCAATCCGTCGGAACATTTGTGTGCGCGGCGTCATCAACCGATGCTCGACAGTTGCAGAAGACGTTCGAGGTCGTTGAGCAATCCGACACGTTCGAAATCCGGGTCGTAACCGAGCACGGCGTTGCCGATCGGATCGACGACGAACAGCCGTTCGTAACCGAGTCCTTCAAATACACTGGTTACCGCATCGCCGAGTGCGACGACGGTCAGTTCGGTGTCGTGTGCCACGGATTGATCGGGAACCGGACCGTTATAGAGAAACACGCGCTGGACGCGGTCGTAACGACGACCGAGTCGCCGGTGAACCTGCGACATTTTCAAAAGGACTTCGGTGCAGGCTTCGGCACATGCTCCGTCGCCGACCCAGACCAGGCTCCAGCGTTGGCGTGGAGCAACGTCACCCGTTCCTTCCTGTGCTAGCAGTTCGAGCACTACCTCAGGCAGCACCTGCGGTGGCGTGATCAGCTCGCCGTGGTTGACCCGGCCAGCCGGTGCCCAGTTGCCCTGGGCATACAACACCCACGCTACCGCCACAGGTCCCAGGAACAACAACACCAGCAGCAGGATCGTGCGGCGTGCGTTACGTGGGTTCGCTTCGGTCATTTTGCCCGTCATTCGGATTTGGTTTGCGCAAGGTGAGTACGAGGTAGATCAGAAAAGCGGTCGCGGCAAACGCAAACCACTGGATTGCATAGCCGAGGTGACGGTTCGGACCCATGACCGCAGGTTTCCATTGGCGAACATAGCCATCGTCCGCTTCGGGGTCGAGCCAGACCACGCCGTCGTGTACGTTCTGTCCGAGCAACCCGGCGATCTGCACGGCCGTCGGGTACAACAACACTTTCGGCCACCCGGCGGGTGTCGGAGCCGGGTCGAGACGCAACCCGGGGCGAGCCAGCGACGCCAGCCGTCCGGCCACCGTGCGCCGGTCGCTGTCGACTTCGATGTCCGGCAGACGTTCGAGTTGTGGCGACGCCGGAACCCAACCGCGGTTGATCAACACGATCTCATCGAGCAGGTCGCTGTCGAATGGTGTCAGGACGTGATATCCGACCACACCACCCTCACTCATGCCATAGAGCAGGATCTGCCGGTCCGGATCGTATCGACCGCTCAAGCCGACGCGCTGGTAGCGTCGTTCCGCCTCCGGTTCGTTCAGCACGTCGAGCATCGTTACGGTCTGATCGCCGCCGCGTTCGAAACGATCGAGCAACATGCGTTTGCCTTTGGCGCGATCCAGTTGCCAGAAGCCGAAACTGGACAACACCGCGACGGCCAGTGCCATCAATGCAAATGGCAGGATCATGAATTCCCGGCTAGCAGCCACGATATACTCGCGGCCCGTTCCCGATCTCACGAACGCTTGTGAAACTGCTCATTCTTCTCATCTTTGCCGGGATCCTTTCCAGCCTCGGGTCGGCCGTCTATTACCTGATGAAAGACCGGTCCGGTTCGATGGCGCAGGCGTTGACGTGGCGCATCGGTCTTTCGGTCGGTCTCTTTATTCTATTGCTCGTGCTGTGGTGGCTGGGTCTGATCCAACCACACAACGTCTAGAAAAATTGGGGTCAGAGAGTATTTTTTTAGAAAGTGGAGAAAGTGGGGTGAGTGAGTTTTTTTTTTGTGGTTGTTTGTTTTGGATTTTGATTGTGTGAGAGGTTTTGTGGGTGTGTT
>JAZFZN010000130.1:0-3097 GCA_036475515.1 Gammaproteobacteria bacterium | reverse complement strand
CGCATTCGAAACGCTCGCCGGACTCCCGGATACTAGGCTTGCGGCCCGGTCCGGCCTGTATCGCAGCCGTCCGTTCGGACCGGTCGAGCAACCGGACTTCATCAACGCCGTCGCCGGTCTGCTGACGCGGCTTGACCCGCATCGGTTGTTGGCAAGCCTGCTGGAGATCGAACGCGTTTTCGGACGCCGTCGCGACCATCAGAAATGGGGACCGCGCGAGCTGGATCTGGATCTGCTGTTGCACGGCGGGCTTCGTATCGACGACAAAGACCTGAGTTTGCCGCATCCGGGGATGCATGAACGCAACTTTGTCCTGTATCCTCTCGCGGAAATCGCCCCATCATTGCGATTGGGCGATGACACGATCCAGCGTATCGCAGACCGTCTCGGCAGCGCCGGGCTCGTCAGAATCCAGGATTGAATCCCTTATGCGTCGCGAGCAGCCGCGCTACATAGTCGTCGAAGGTCCGATCGGTGTCGGAAAGACTTCGCTCGCTCACCGATTGGCCGACAGTTTTGGCAGTGAGCTGATTCTCGAGGAGGCCGAGCAAAACCCGTTTCTGGAGCGCTTCTACCGGGATCCGCGTGCTGCTGCATTGCCGACCCAGTTGTTCTTTTTGTTCCAGCGGGTCCGGCAGATCCAGCAGATGCGTCAGACCGATCTGTTCGATCCGGTTCGTGTCAGTGATTTTTTGCTGGAAAAGGACCGCCTGTTTGCAAGTCTGACCCTCGACGATGACGAGTACAGGTTGTATGAACAGGTGTATTCGAAACTGTCACTGGATGCGCCAGTCCCTGATCTCGTCGTCTATCTGCAGGCACCGGTCGATGTCTTGCTGGAACGCATAGGACGTCGGGGAATACATTACGAACAGGGGATGGATCCTGACTATCTGGCGCGGATCTGCGATGCGTACGCACGTTTTTTCCACCAGTACGAAGACGCATCATTGCTCATCGTCAACGCGGCAGATATCGATCCGATCAACGTCGATGCCGACTACGAGCAGCTGTTCGACGAGATCGTGAAGGCGCAGCGTGGACGCCACTATTTCAATGTGGCAGCGCGTGGCTGACTACGGAGGTCGTGATGTATGCGACGCCGA
Source organism: Gammaproteobacteria bacterium (assembly GCA_036475515.1). Lineage (GTDB taxonomy): Bacteria > Pseudomonadota > Gammaproteobacteria > Steroidobacterales > JAZFZN01 > JAZFZN01. The sequence continues at coordinate 1,991 of JAZFZN010000130.1, read as the reverse complement.
CCAGTTCTGAAGAGGGTGGTCACCCGGTTACGGTGGTGAGCCTGACAAAGATGAAACAGGCTGGCGAAAAAATCGCCTGTCTGACTGCATACGATGCCAGTTTTGCCACTGTCGTCGACCGCTGTGGTGTCGACCTCGTGTTGGTGGGGGATTCTCTTGGAATGGTTATCCAGGGACATTCGACCACGATTCCGGTCAGCGTTGACGACATGATCTATCACACCAAAGCGGTCGCACGGGCAGTCAGACGCGGTTTCCTGGTTGCCGACATGCCATTCATGAGTTATCCGGACGGGCCGCGTGCTCTCGAGAACGCGGCACGACTGATGCAGGAAGGTGGCGCAAGCATGGTCAAGCTCGAAGGTGGCGTCGGCCAGCTCGAAGTCGTCGACTATCTCGCTCGCCGCAGTATCCCGGTTTGCGCGCACCTGGGACTACAACCTCAGGCCGTGCATAAGATCGGGGGCTATAAGGTGCAGGGACGAGATCCCGAGGCGGCCGTGACGATGCGCAAGAATGCGATGGCGCTGGAAGAGGCCGGTGCCGATATCGTGCTGCTCGAATGTGTGCCGAAAGAACTGGCCGCGTCAATCGCGAGTTCTGCAGCGGTACCGGTGATCGGAATCGGTGCGGGCCCGGATGTCGATGGTCAGATTCTTGTTCTTTACGACGTGCTCAACATCGGAGTAGGCCATCGTGCGCGCTTCGTCAGGAACTTCATGGAAGATGCGGCCAGCATCGACGAAGCGATCCTCGCTTACGTCGGTGCCGTCAAGGACGGTAGCTACCCAGCTCCCGAGCATTGCTACACGTGAAATGAAACGCGTGGAAACCGTCGACGCGGTGCGCGAACAGATTGCACGCTGGCGTCGCAGGGAACTGTCGGTGGCCTTCGTGCCAACCATGGGCAATCTGCACGACGGACACATCGCCCTGATTCGTCACGCACGTGATCGTTGCGACCGGGTCGTCGCCAGCAGCTTTGTCAATCCGCTCCAGTTCGGTCCCGACGAAGACTTCGACAGTTATCCCCGGACGCTCGAACAGGACATCGAACGCTTGATTGAAGAACAGACCGGACTGCTGTTCACACCGGATGTCGACACGATGTATCCGCAGTCGCAAACCGGGGCGACCCTTGTGAGTGTTCCACATCTGTCGGGTATCCTGTGTGGTGCACACCGTCCCGGTCATTTCGATGGCGTCACGACCGTCGTCGCAAAGCTGTTTCAGATCGTGCAACCGGATGTTGCTGTGTTCGGAGAAAAGGACTACCAGCAACTGACATTGATTCGTCGCATGGTCGCCGATCTGTGTATGCCGATCGAAATCGATGGCGTCGCGACACAACGTGAAGCCGACGGTTTGGCGATGAGTTCCCGCAATGGCAATTTGTCGGAGGAGGAAAGGGCGATTGCTCCACGGCTGTTTCAGTCTTTACGCGCGGCTGCCGACAGGCTGAGCGGCGGGGAGGATATCGCGGAGATCGAGGCAGCGGGCGTCAACGCGTTGCGCGAAGCGGGCTTCCGTCCGGCCTATTTCGAGGTGTGTGATGCTGCCAACCTGTCCGAGCCCAACGACGAAACTGCGGAGTACGTCATCCTCGCCGCCGCCCACCTCGGCCGAACACGTCTCATCGACAACATCCGTGTAAACAGGGGTGTCGGAGAGTAGCTGGGGTAGTAGCTGGGGTCAGAGAGTAGTTTTTAAGTCCTTGATTCTTCTTTGATGGAGGAGAATCAATGTGTTGTGGCGATTGCGCACCAAAAGAATCAAGGACTTAAAAACTACTCTCTGACCCCACTTTCACTTCGAGACGCGGTTGCGGCCGGAGGCTTTCGCGCGATACATGGCCTCGTCGGCCTTCGCGATCAGATCGCTGAGTGTGTCTTCCTCGCCCATCTCGGCGACCCCGAGCGACAAGGTGACACCGGCTTCGTAGACATGATTCGCCATCACATAGCGGATGCGTTCGGCAGTGGTCATCGCGT
>JAZFZN010000129.1:0-5118 GCA_036475515.1 Gammaproteobacteria bacterium | reverse complement strand
GCGTCAACAGGTCACGTTGACCCTCGACGCCAATCAGGAGCGTTACTCCGGATACACGAGCATCGATATAACCATCCGCGAAGCGACCGAATCGTTCCGGCTGCACGCCGAGGACATGACATTGACCGATGTCACGTTGCAAGGCGGCGACGAAATCGTCCTCCTCGACCACCAAGCCGGCGAAGCGGGGCTCGTGGCACTTTTTGCAGATCAGACCATTGAGCCCGGTGACTACACACTGAAGATCAGTTTCGAGAACGATTTTGGTACGCGTGGTGTCGGTCTTTACCGTGTCGTCAGGGACGGTCAAGGCTACTCGTTCACCCAGATGGAGGCCATCGACGCTCGTGAGGCCTTCCCGTGTTTCGATGAACCCGGTTTCAAGTATCCGTGGCAGTTCACGATTTCGGTGCCGGTGCGCCATGTGGCCATCACAAATACGCCTTTGCGCGAGAGAAGCGCCGAACGTGGATGGAAGACTTACGTCTTTGAAGAATCGAAACCCTTGCCCTCCTATCTGATCGCGATCGCGACCGGGCCGTTTTCGCTGATGCCGATCAAAGGCTTGAATGTGCCTGGGAATGTCGTGGTCCTGCCCGGCCAGGAGCCGATGACGGCGGCGGCGATCGAGATGACGCCGCCGATACTCGAGGCTCTGGAGGCCTGGTTCGGCGAAGAATATCCGTACGCAAAAAACGATCTGATCGCGGTGCCCGAGTACTGGTTCGGTGCCATGGAAAACCCGGGGGCAATCACATTTCTTGATCAGATCCTACTGATCGATGCGGAATCCGCAAGTGTGCGGCAGATACGAACCCTAGCCAACGTCATCGCACACGAACTCGCGCACATGTGGTTCGGTGACGTCGTCACGATGCAGTGGTGGGACGATCTGTGGCTGAACGAAACGTTTGCGGACTGGCTTGGCGAAAGGATCGCGCACCAGGTTTATCCGGAATACGGCATGGACATCGAAACGATACGTTCCAGTCTGAACATTATGCGACGCGACGCACTCGCATCGGCGGAACCGGTCAAACAGTATTTCGCAGCCGACGACGATTTCACCGAAAACGTCGGTGTCCACTACAACAAAGGCAAGGCCATCCTGACCATGTTCGAGCAGCAGATCGGTGCCGAGGCCTTCCGCAAAGGCGTGCTTGATTACATCGAGAAATACCGTTGGGGCAATGCGACTTCGGACGATCTGTGGCAGTCGCTGTCCGAAAGTTCGGGGTCAGCCGACCTTGCAACGTCGCTGGCCACGTTCATCGAACAGCCCGGTGTGCCGATGATCAGCTTGCGTCAGACAGATGACGGCATCGAAATCAGTCAGAAACGCTTCAGCAATGCCGGCACCGAACTCGACGAATACCTGTGGCGCATACCGGTCGCTCTGCGTTACGCGGATGCGAACGGTGTTCACGAAACATCGTTTGAGCTGACCGACGCGGCACAGACCGTTGAACTCGAATCGGACAAGTTGCGATGGGTCATGCCCAACGCCAATGCGGCCGGCTACTACGTCTGGTCGGTGCCCGAAGCCATGATGACCGGCATCGCAACGGACGCCGGCGCCAACCTGAGTGTGCCGGAACGCGTCGCTTATCTCGGTAACCTGTCGTCACTGTTGGACGCCGGTGCGGTGCCCGGTGATACCCACCTGAGATCACTGCTGGCGTTTGCGGACGATCCGAGTCCGGCGGTGATTGGTTCGCTCATCGATCAGCTCGACAAAATCGAACCGGCGTTCGGTCATCTCGATGGTTTCGATGCCTATACCCGCGAACTGTTTGGAGCGGCGCTGGAACGCTGGGGTTCGGAAGCTGTTGAAGGCGAAGCCGAGTCAGTCGCGATCCTCCGGCCCGGTCTGCTGCTGCGTCTGGGCGACCATGGCCGCGCCCCAGCAGTGCTGGAACAGGCAGAGGTCTACGTACAGGATTACATGAAGGATCCGGCCTCGGTCGATCCTTCGCTCGCGAGCACGATGATGCGCCTGGCCGCGATCGACGGCGACAGTGATCTGTACGACCTGTACCGCGAACAGTTCGAAAATGCGCCGGTCCCGATCGTGCGGGCCCGCTTTCTGAGCGGGCTGGGTGCATTTCACGATCCGGAGATCTATGCCGACGCGCTTGACTATGTGTTGAGCGACAGCTTGCGGGTCAATGAAAGACGCAACCTGCTGGGTGCGTTGTGGGGTGTCGATGAACAACGCGACGCTTTGTTTGACTGGATGACCGAACACCACAGCGAACTGAGGGAATCGTTTTCACCGGAAATGGAATCGGCCTTCCCGTTGTATGCAGGTGGGTGTTCCGTTGAACGCATGCAGCGCGCAGAGGCCTACTACACGCAACCGGAGAACACCGTGGCGGGAACCGAGCCACGCCTGGAGCGCATGATCAACCAGGTGACCGATTGCACGCGCCTTCGAGAACGCGAAACGGCAACGATCGCGAATTATCTGAACATCCACTAGACTTCAGAAAATCTGGTTCATGGAGAACTCGAGATGCCGAAGTTCGTGAACGTGAAATCCCGGGAGCAGGCAACTTGTCGCCTGACGAACTGCACGGAATCTCGCAGAAATCCTGCGATGTGTTGCAGGGGCTCGGTCCACAGATCCAGTGGGTTCAGAGTTTTGTAACCAACGACAAGGTCTACTGTGTCTACATCGCGCCCGACGAGGAGATGATCCGGGAACACGCCCAGCAATGCGCTCTCCCCGCCAACAGCATCGCACGCGTCGTGACGACGATCGACCCGACGACCGCCGAATAGATTTTTCGCCAGGTGCTAGTCGGTTTCGGCCGACAGCGAGCGGGTCATCAGTTCATGCACGGCTTGCTTGGCCGGAACGTCTTCATAAACGACACGGTAGACTTGTTCGGCGATTGGCATTTCGACGTCGAGCTCCCCGGCCTTGCGATGGACGACCGGTGCGGCGTGGATGCCTTCGACAACCTGGCCGATTTGTTCTTCGGCTTTTTTGCGTGGAGTGCCGCCAGCAAGCGCGAGACCCATGCGGCGATTTCGTGACTGGTCGTCGGTACAGGTCAGGATCAGGTCGCCGATACCGGCCAGCCCCATAAACGTCTCTTTCTCGGCGCCCAGTGCGCCACCGAGGCGCGCCATCTCGGCAAGACCACGTGTAACCAATGCAACACGTGTGTTCGCACCGAAACCAAGACCATCCGAAATACCGGCACCGATTGCGAGTACGTTTTTCACCGCGCCGCCGACCTCGACACCGACGATGTCGTTCGACGTGTAGGCCCGGAAGCTCGAATCCGAAATGCTTTCGGCGAGTTCTTGCGCAAACAAATCGTTCTCGGAGGCGACCGTCATAGCGGTCGGCAGCCCGGCGCCGACTTCTTTTGCGAACGTCGGTCCGGACAAGACCGCGCTTGGAACGTCTTTGCCCAGCACTTCGGCGACGACTTCATGCGGCAGTTTGCCGGAACTGTCTTCGAAGCCCTTCGTTGCCCACGCAAGCCGGTCTTCAACCGAAAAGTATGGTCGCAACTGCTCGAGTATGGCGCGGAAAGCGTGGCTTGGAACCGCAACGAGTACGTCTCTCGCCTTCTCGAGAGCGCCTTCGAGGTCAGGTTCGACACGCAACGCGGGCGGAAACCGCGCATCCGGCAGATAGCGCGAGTTGCGCCGGTCGGCGGCCATGCGCACGAGTGCATCCCGGTCTCGACCCCACAATACGGTGTCGCGCCGGGTACGTGCGAACTGGATCGCCAGCGCTGTGCCCCAGGATCCGGAGCCAATGACGGCAATCGGTGATTCGGAAGACACGCGCGCTCCCTGCGATTGTGGATCAGACGTTGCCGACGCCCGGTATGTCCGGCATACCAGGAACTGCGCTCCCGCTCGCTGCGGCCGCTTGCTTGTCCTGCAACCGCTTCAGGTACAGCTCCTCGAAGTTGACCGGTTGCAACAGAATCTGCGGGAACGACCCTTTTGCGACCATGCTGCCAATGGCTTCGCGTGCATATGGAAACAGGATGTGCGCACAGACGGTTCCGACGACTCTTTCGAGTTCTTCTCCGTTGAAACCTTTCAACTGAAACCAGCCGGCTTGCTGCAGTTCGCACAGGAATGCGACTTCGCCTTCGGCCTGTGCCTCGACGGACAGGTGCAGGAGCACTTCATAGAAGTCCTCGCCCGTCTCAAAAAACGAGGTGCCGAGCTTCAGGTTCAGCTGGGGTTCCCAGCTGCTGATTTGAAACACCTTCGGGCTTTTCGGTGATTCGAAAGAAAGGTCTTTCAGATAAAGCCGGCTCAGCATCAGGCTCTTTTTGTCAGCCTTTGACTGGCCACCTGTCGCCAGGTCGTCTCCGGCAGCGTTACCGCTTTCCGTCGGCGTGTCCTTGCCGGCAGTGTTCTTGTCATCGCTCATCGTTTCTTAACCTTCAGTTTGGGTACGTGCCACGCCGGCAAAGATCAGCCTTTGTTGTCGATAACAACCGGCATGTTCTCCTGCCGCCAGGCCTTCAGACCGCCACGCAGGCGTGCAACTTGGGCGAAACCGGCCTTTGTGAGAAGCGATGCGCCTTTCGCGCTCTCCAGACCGTTCTCACAATAGACGATCACCGGTTTCTCTTTGTATTTCTTCAGCTTGGCCAATTGCTCCGACAGCGAAGCCAAAGGGATGTTGCGTGCTTTGACGATGTGGCCTGCGCGATAGGATTCAACACCACGCAGGTCGATCATTACTCCGCCCTGGTCCGACAGCCGGATCGCCTCGTTCGGCCCAAGCGCCGGTGGGCCACCGAGCATTCGGACCTCGTTGACGATGACCAGCACGATCAGGATCACTGCCGCCGCGATCAGAAACGGGTGGTTGCCCGCAAATTCGATGATTTGTTCCATTCGTGCGCCGGCCCTTGTCCGCCGGGCTCCCTGAAAAGGCGCGAGAGTATAGCAGGGGCCACAGCGACGGTCATTTTCTGATCAGCGTTTCGGAGCAGATCTTTTTCTGGAAAAATGGCTGCGGTACTGTCCGCGGCATCGAAATGTCATTCTGAACCTGCGGAGCAGGCAAGGATCCCTCGTTTCACTCGGGATGACAGGTCAACCGTGAATCAACGGATTGCGAATGCAAGT
>JAZFZN010000128.1:0-2209 GCA_036475515.1 Gammaproteobacteria bacterium | reverse complement strand
ATTGGATGCTGCCCCAGTTACGATCGCAACCTTACCTTCCACGCGCCCCATCGCCCCTCCCAATCTAGTCGTGACGTGCCAGAATACGCCACTACCGAAACCATTGGGAGTCACATGTCCGCTATCGTTGTCCTCGTCATCGACATGCAAATCGGCCTCGTACAGGGAGCGTATCGACACGAACAGACCTTGGAGTGCATCGCTTCGCTCATTCACCAAGCGCGTGACCATGACGTCCCGGTGGTTTATCTCCAGCACAACCACACGAGCTATCCACCGCTGATGAAGGGCGCCAAGACATGGCACATCCATCCTGCCGTTGCACCTGATGGTGCCGATCGCGTCATCGAGAAAACCGCATCCGACGGATTTTTTGCGACGTCGCTACATCAGCATCTGCAGCAGCTTTCCGTCGACCATCTAGTCATCACCGGCATGCAAACCGAGTACTGCGTCGACACCACCTGCCGGCAAGCACTCAGCATGGGTTATGCGGTCACGTTGGCAGCCGATGGACACACGACGGGGGACGCAACGCTGTCGGCGCGCCAGACCATCGATCACCACAATACTCTGCTGGCCAATCTGGCTCACCCCACCCAGAATATTAAGGTCCTACCTTGCAGTGAAGTCACGTTGTGAAATCCGTTGAAACACCTGCAGAAATCCATCTACTGAGGATCATCATGCGTCACATCATTTTTTTGGGGCTCATGCTGCTGTGCCTACCCGCCACAGCGAAACAGTTCCTCTACGTCGAGAACACGCGCAGCGGTCACATCACCGTTATCGCGATTCCGGAACACGAGGTTGTCGGAACGTTCAAAGCCGGCAACCATCCGGACGACGTCGTCGCTTCACCGGACGGCCGTGTGCTTTATGTGAACAACCACTCCGATGGCCAAGACGGCCGCAACGAAATCCTGGCATTCGACACCATCACCGGCGATATGCTGTGGCGCGTCCCGGTCGACGGCGTACCCAACCATATGTCGCTGTCGAGCGACGGTCGCTGGTTGTACGTACCGTTCTTCGACACACGCTTCACGTCGGTGATCGATACCGTGACGAAGTTGGAGGATCGACGTATTTTCGGCGTGCTCGGCGGCCATGGCACCAAGCTGTCGCCCGACGACAAGCGGCTGTACATCGGATCCATGGTGACCGACGCAATCTACGTGGTTGACGTCGCAAGCGGTCGTCCCAGCAACGTCATCAACTTCGAGGATGGCGTACGACCGTTCGCATTCCCGAGCGATGAGCAAACGCTTTACGTACAGTTGTCCCGTTTGCATGGGTTCGACGTCGCGGACACTGCGTCCCGTGAAATCGTGCGGCGTGTCGATCTCCCGGCGTTACCTCCCGATGCGCCCGTCATGAAGGCATTTCCGCATACGGTCAATCACGGACTGGAACTGTCGCCCGATGAGAAATATCTTTTGGCCGCCGGTAGCGCTGCGAACTACGTTGCGGTTTACACGCACCCCGACCTCGAGGTCGTCAAGACGATTGCGACCGGGGCCGAGCCCAACTGGATCATCTACACCCCTGACAGCCGTTTCGCCTATGTAACTGCCCGCGCGTCAGACGAAATCTCCGTGATCGACATGCAAAAACTCGAAGAGATCGCACGCATTCCGTCGACCGGCGACTATCCGCAACGGATGCGGGTCGTTGATGTGCCGGCCTCGAAACTGTCGCTGCCCGACTCTTGAATCGACGCCAGCTACTGATCTCCGGTTTCGGCACGGCGGCCGCACCGTTGTCCCACGCCGTGCGCGTTCTGGAAGTCGTCGACGTGGATCTGACCGACATGCGGCCCGGCGACATCAAAACGGTCACGTGGAAGGGCCAGCTGGTGTTCATTCGGTATCGGACCAATGCTGAGGTCGCCGATGCGCGAGCCGCCGATCTAAACGAGCTGCGCGATCCGGAAGCGGACGACGAGCGCGTGCTACGCGACGAATGGCTGATCGTGCTCGGTAGCTGTACCCACGGTGGCTGCGTTCCTTCCCCTGCTACGGGTCAACTCGGCGGCTGGTACTGTTTGTGCCACGGATCGGTATTCGATATATCCGGGCGTGTTCGTGAAGGACCGGCACTGCAAAACTTAACCGTCCCGCCTTACACCTTCCTCTCTCCGAATAGAATCAGAATCGGCGCGGCTACCCAACTGAGCCATAGTCTGTTGCCATAGTCTTTTACTCTC